>NZ_JXYF01000055.1:0-23654 GCF_000967735.1 Paracoccus sp. S4493 | reverse complement strand
GTGGCGGCGCTGGTCTCGGGCGATCCGTTCTGGTGCGGCGCGGGGGGCGGCATCGCCGCCGTGCTGGAGCGCCACGAATGGCGCACCCTGCCCGCGCCGGGGGTGCTGTCGCTGGCCGCCGCACGCCTTGGCTGGCGGCTGGAGGAGGTGGTGACCCTGGGCCTGCATGCCGCGCCCTTCGCGCGTCTGCGCCCGCATCTGGTGCGCGGCTGCCGGATCATCGCGACGCTGCGCGACGGCGACGCGCCCACCGCGCTGGCCGATTGGCTGGTCGCCGCGGGCGCGGGGGCCGCGCGGCTGACGGTGCTGGAGCGTCTTGGCGGGCCATCGGAACAGGTGCGCACCACCCGCGCCGACGGGTTCGCGCTGACCTGCGCGGCGCCGATGGCGGTGGCCATCGACGGGGCGGACCTGCCACGCGGCTTCGGCCTGCCTGCGGTGCCGGGGCGGGCGGATGCGCTCTTCACCCATGACGGGCAGATCACCAAATCGCCCATCCGCGCGCTGACCCTGGCGGCCCTGGCCCCGCGCGCGGGAGAGGTGCTGTGGGATATCGGCGGCGGTTCGGGATCGGTCGCGATGGAATGGGCGCTGGCCGGGGCGCGCGCCGTGACCATCGAGCCGCGCGCCGACCGCATCGCCACCATCCGCGCCAATCTGGACGCCTTCGGTCTGGGCGGGCGGGTCACGGTGATCGAAGGGTCGGCCCCCGAGGCGCTGCCGCCCGGAACGCCGGATGCGGTCTTTGTCGGCGGCGGCGCGTCGCAGGCGCTGCTGGAGGCGCTGTGGGCCCGCCTGCCCTCCGGCGCGCGGCTGGTCGCCAATGCCGTGACGCTGGAGACGGAATCGCTGTTGACCCGCTGGCATGCCGATCACGGCGGCCGACTGCTGCGCATCGACATCGCCGAGGCCGCCCCCCTGGGCCGGATGCGCGGCTGGACCCCCGCCCGCCCGATCGTGCAATGGAGCGTCACATGCGCATCGCCGGAATAGGCTGCCGCCCCGGCACCCCCCTGCCCGCCCTGCTGGCCGCGCTGGAGGCCGCGGGCGGTGCTGACGCGCTGGCCACCATTCCCGAACGCGCGCCCGAACTGCGTCCGCTGGCCCATGCGCGCGACCTGCCGCTGCATCTGGTCGCCGTGGCGGGCATCGCCACGCCCACGCAATCCGTCCGCATCCTGGCCGCCTTCGACACCGGATCGGTGGCCGAGGCCGCCGCCATTGGGGCGGGCGGCCGCCTGACCCATCCGCGCCGGACCTTCGGTCCCGTCACCATCGCCATCGCAGAGGTTCCATGACCGTCCATTTCATCGGCGCAGGCCCCGGCGCGCCCGACCTGATCACCCTGCGCGGCCGCGACCTGATCGCGGCCTGCCCTGTCTGCCTCTACGCCGGGTCCCTGGTGCCTGCCGCGCTGTTGTCCTACTGCCCGCCCGGCGCGCGGATCGTGAACACCGCGCCCCTGTCGCTGGACCGGATCATGGAGGAGATCGCCACGGCCCATGCGGCGGGCCAGGACGTGGCGCGGCTGCATTCGGGCGATCTGTCGGTCTGGTCCGCGATGGGGGAACAGATCCGCCGGTTGCGGACGCTGGACATCCCCTTCGACGTGACGCCGGGCGTGCCCAGCTTTGCCGCCGCCGCCGCCGCGCTGCACACCGAACTGACCCTGCCGGGCCTTGCGCAATCCGTGGTGCTGACCCGCACGCCGGGGCGCGCCTCGACCATGCCCGAGGGCGAGTCGCTGGCGGCCTTTGCCACGACCGGGGCGACGCTGGCGATCCACCTGTCGATCCACGCGCTGGACCGGGTGGTGGCCGATCTGACCCCGCATTACGGCCCCAACTGCCCGGTGGCGGTGGTCTGGCGAGCCAGCTGGCCGGACCAGCGGGTGATCCGCGCGACGCTGGCCACCGTGGACGCGCAGGGCATCGACCGGACCGCGCTGATCCTGGTCGGGCCCGCGCTGGCGGGCGAGGGGTTCGAAGACAGCCGTCTTTACGCCACCGATTACGACCGCCGCTATCGCCCCGTGGGCAACGCTCCGAGGTTTCCGGAATGACGCGCCCCCTGACGCCGGGCCTGATGATCTCGGCCCCCGCATCGGGGACCGGCAAGACGATGCTGATGCTGGGCCTGTTGACCGCCTTGCGCAGGCGCGGGCTGGTGGTGCAGCCCTTCAAGTCGGGGCCGGATTACATCGATCCGGGGTTCCACCTGGCGGCCTCGGGGCGGGCCAGCTTCAACCTGGATGCCTGGGCGATGGAGCCGGGGCGGCTGATCGCCCATGCGACCGGCCAGCCGCCCGCCGATCTGGTCCTGGCCGAGGGGTCGATGGGCCTGTTCGACGGGGTCGCGACGAAGGGGGAAACCGGCATCGGCTCCAGCGCCGAGATCGCCCAGATGATGGGCTGGCCGGTGGTGCTGATCCTGGATGTCAGCGGGCAGGCGCAATCGGCGGCGGCCACGGCGCGGGGCTTTGCCACGCTGCGCCCCGATCTGCCCTTTGCGGGGGTGGTGCTGAACCGCGTGGCCTCGCCGCGCCATGACCGGCTGATCCGCGAGGGGATGGATCAGGCCGGCATCCGCGTGCTGGGCAGCCTGCCGCGGCAGGGCAACATCACCCTGCCCGAGCGCCATCTGGGCCTGATCCAGGCCGAGGAGACGGCGGGCCTGCAAGCGATCCTGGACCATGCGGGCGATTTTATCGCGGCGCATTGCGACCTGGAGGCGATCATCGCAGCCGCCGCCCATCGCGCCCTGCCCGAGGCGCCCGCACCCCGACCGCTGACGCCCCCCGGCGGGCGGATCGCGCTGGCCCGCGATGCGGCCTTCAGCTTCGTCTATCCGCATGTGCTGGAGGCGTGGCGGCGGGCGGGGGCCACGATCCTGCCCTTCTCTCCGCTGGCGGATGAGGGGCCAGATGACAGCGCCGACTGCTGCTGGCTGCCGGGCGGCTACCCGGAGTTGCACGCGCCCCGACTGGCTGCCTGCGCCGGGTTCCGCACGGCCATGCACCGCTTTGCCGCGACGCGGCCGGTGCATGGGGAATGCGGGGGATACATGGCGCTTGGGGCCGGTCTGGTGGATGCCGATGGAAAACGGCACCCGATGTTGGGGCTGCTGGGGCTGGAGACCAGCTATGCCAAGCGCCGGATGCATCTGGGATACCGCCGCGCCGATCCGCTGACCGCCCTGCCGGGACTGGGTCGCACGGCGCTGCGGGGGCATGAATTCCACTATGCCTCGATCCTGTCCCAGCCCGATGCGCCCCTGGCGCGCGTGACCGACGCGACCGGCGCCGCGGTGGAGGAAACCGGCAGCCACCGGACGATGTCCGGGGGCGGGCATGTGACCGGCACGTTCTTTCACCTGATCGCCCCGGCCGCGACTTGACGCAGGCCCTGCGATCCCGTCTATCTGACCGTCTGAATGGTGCCCGTCAGGCGTGAAACGCCGGGCTTCATCGGGAACGGGGAAGGGTGGACCCAATCGCGGCACCCGAAGCCCCGGCCGCCCCCGCGACTGTATGCGGAGAGCGCGCGTCACCCATGCCACTGGAGCGATCCGGGAAGGCCGACGCCGCGCCCGGACCCGCAAGCCAGGAAACCGGCCATGTCAGGCAACCCCATGCCGTCGGGTGGACGGCCACAGGAGGATGACATGCATATCGAAGAGGGCGTCGTCACCGGCGCCAAGCTGATACTGGGCTATGCCACGGCCGCCACGGCCGGGCTTTACGCGCTGAGGCTGGCGGCCCAGGCCCTGCGCGCGCAGGGCGGGGCGTCGCTGGCGGCGCGCGGGGCGCTGGCGACGGCCGCGACCTTCGTGTTCTTCCAGGTCCTGCCCACCGCGCCCGTGGGCGTGTCCGAGGTGCACCTGATCCTGGGATCGACGCTGTTCCTGATCCTGGGCGCGGCGCCGGCGGCGATCGGGCTGGCCCTGGGCCTGCTGATCCAGGGACTGTTCTTCGCGCCGTTCGATCTGCCGCAATACGGGATGAACGTGACCACGCTGCTGGTGCCGCTGTTCGCGCTGCAGGCGGTGGCGGGGCGGGTGATCGCGCCGGGAACGGCCTATGTGGACCTGCGCTATGGCCAGGCGCTGGCGCTGTCGGCGACCTATCAGGGGGGCATCGTGGCCTGGGTCGCGTTCTGGGCGTTCTATGGTCAGGGCGCCGGTGCGACGGCGGGGGTCCTGTCCTTCGGCGCGGCCTATCTGCTGGTCATCGTGGTCGAGCCGCTGGTCGATCTGGCCGTGCTGGCGGGCGCCAAGGCGGCGCGCGGCCTGCGCGGCAGCGGGCTGGTGACGCCCCGGCTCTACGCATGATCGATCTGGTGCTGATCGGGGCCGGCACGGGCCATCCCGACCACCTGACCCTGCAGGGCGTCCGCGCCCTGCAGGAGGCCGATCTGGTCGTGATCCCCCGCAAGGGGGCGGGGAAGGAGGATCTGGCCCATCTGCGCCGCGCGATGCTGGACCGCCACCGCCCCGGCGGCGCCGTGGCCGAGATCGACCTGCCGGTGCGCGATGCAAACCTGCCCTATCTGGAGGCCGTCGACCGATGGCATGATGCCATCGCGCAAACCTGGGCGGGGGCCGTCGCGGCGGCGCTGCCGCAGGGCGGGACGGTGGCGATGCTGGTCTGGGGCGACCCGTCGCTCTATGACAGCAGCCTGCGCATTGCCGCGCGTCTGGACTGGCGCGCACGGGTGATCCCGGGAATCACCGCGATCCAGGCCCTGTGCGCGGCCCATGCCATTCCGCTGAACGCCCTGGGATCCGAGGTGCGGATCACCACCGGGCGGCGGCTGCGCGACGCGGGCTTTCCCGGCGACGCCGACCGGGTCGTGGTGATGCTGGACGGCACCTGCGCCTTTGCGACGCTGCCCCCGAAGGGCCTGCAGATCTGGTGGGGCGCCTATCTGGGCATGCCCGAACAACTGCTGGAGGCGGGCCCCTTGACCGAGGCCGGACCACGGATCGAGGTGGCGCGCGCCGCCGCCCGGGCGGCGCATGGCTGGATCATGGATTGCTATCTGCTTGCCCGCGACGATGCAGCGTGACCGGCCCGCGGGACGTCAGGATGTCAGGCGGGTCGCGTCGTTGATCGTGCAGTCCCATGTCAGCCCGCCGTTCCGACCGGATGCGGGAAGCCCATGCCCCTCCAGCCACTTGACCTGACCGTCAGGCAGACGAATGCGCCAGCGATGGTGCCATGGGATCATTCCGGCGGCAGAGTTTCCGAACGATGCGCGGGCCAGCGGGTAATCCTCGACCATGCAGAAGGCGAAGACATCGCCGAACCGCGCCATGTATTCGGCGGCCGGGATGCCCCAGATCTGCTGCGTCTCCGCGGTCGCGGCGTCGATCGTCTCGGTCCCGTCGGGGGCATGGTGATAGGTCAGGACCGCGCTGGTCGGCTGTGGCAGGGCCGAGGCGCCGCCCGGTTCCTGACCGATGGCGGTCCGCATCCGTTCGGACAGGACCATCGTCTTGATCTGGGTCGAGACACCTTCCGCAAAGGCCTGCAGCACCTCGACATTGGCCGACGTCCAGTCCCGCGGCCTGCTTTCGGCCACGCAGAGGGCGGCGATGGCCCTGCCCGTCTCGTCCTTGACCGGCACGCCCAGATAGGCGACCACGCCGAACCTGCCGATGGCAAGATGCCCGCTGAACCGCGGATCGATCCGGGCATCCGCGATGACCAGCGGCGCGGAATTCGCGACGACGATCCGACAGAAGGAATAGGCAAGCGACGTGACGCGATCCTCCTCCGCGGTCAGCATCAGGCCCGCCTCGGCCTTGAAGAACTGGCGGTCGTTCGCCTCGTCGATGATCGTCAGCAGGCTGGCTTGGCAGGAGAATATCCGCCGCGCCTGCTCGACGACGCGGTCGAAGACCGGCGTCCGCGTCGGACGCAGCACGCCGTTTTCGTAGAGACGGATCAGGCCCGAATCGGTCGGCGGAACGTCCATGCCGGACAAGTCCCGTCGCGGGGTGCCATCTGTGGCGGCGGATCCGGCGCCAGGGTCACCCGCACGTTTCCAGTTCAAGGTCATGACCGAATTCTTTCGATACCCGGACTGCGACGGCAATGACCGCCGCGGCCAGGGATAAGGCATGGGTCCGCGGGGCGATCCGCGGATATGGGGGATTTGAGCAAAATCAAGGTTACACACTGTAAGGTTTAGTTTGATGCGAAATCACTGTGCCCGATACTTCTTAATACACCTTTAAGATGTGCTTTTTGCTTAGTCTGCAAAACTTCGGATCGGCGTTCTCGAATTTTGGAGCATATGAACCATCATGACACAGGAAATTTTTCCGACGATCTTAGCCGTCATTGCCCTTTCGGCGACCGTGCCCCTGGCGCAGACGGTGACGACGGACAGCTTTGACGTCCGGATCACCATCGTCGCCGAATGCGAGATCACCTCGACCGAGACGCTGGATTTCGGGACCCAGGGCGTGCTTGGCACGGATGTCGATGCCACGGCCACGATGGAGGTCACCTGCACCGACACCACCCCCTATGACATCGGCCTGAACGAGGGGCTGGGCGCCGGGGCCACGACCAGCGTGCGCCAGATGACGTCGGGCGGAGAGACGATCGCCTATGCCCTGTTCCAGGACGCCGGGCGGGTGACGAACTGGAGCAATGCCGTGGGCGCGGACACCCAGCCGGCGACGGGGACGGGCGACGCGCAATCCTTCACGGTCTTCGGCCGGGTCCTGGCACAGGCGACGCCTGCCCCCGGAACCTATACCGATACCGTCACGGTGACCGTCACCTACTGAAAGGCCAGACCATGCGTGGATTTCTTGCAGGCGGCCTTCTGGCCGTATTGATGTCGCTTGGCCTGGCGGTGGGGGCCGCGGCGCAGGGGTTGAGGGTCTCTCCGGTGCTGCTGGAGGTTCCGGCGCCCGGGGCGGCGACCACCCTGACCCTGCGCAACGACGGCAGCCAGCCGATCACCGTCCAGTCGCGCGTCTTCCGCTGGCTGCAGCCCGGTGCCCAGGACAGCCTGGAACGCAGCGCGGATGTCGTGGTCAGCCCGCCCGCGATCCAGCTTGCACCCGGCGCGACGCAGACGATCCGCGTCGTCCGAGTCGCGCGCACCGCGGTCAGCGGAGAGGAGGCCTATCGCGTCGTCCTGAACGAGATCCCGGACCAGTCGCGCACACAGGCGGGCGCCGTGGCCTTTGCCACCGAACTGCGCATCCCGGTGTTCTTTACCGATGCCGGGGTACGGTCCGCCGATGTCCGCTGGTCGCTGCGCCGATCGGGGGGCGCGACCCATCTGGTGGCCCAGAACACCGGCGACAGCCGCCTTCGTATCGCCGACGTCACGCTGAGCGCGCCGAACGGCGCCACGGTGCGCCATCCCGGCCTGCTGGGATACGTGCTGGGCGGATCGTCGATGGAATGGCCGATTGCGCCGGCGGGGCAGCTGGGCGGTTCGGCGCGGCTGACGGCCGCGACCAACCTGGGGGCGCTGGACGTCGATGTCCCCATGCGCTGAGCGCATCGGCCGAGGGTGGCTGGTCATGACCGTCCTTGCGTCGCTGTGCTGCGGACCGGCGGGGGCCCAGGACATCCCGCCACCCGAGGCGGGGCAGGACCTGTACCTGGAGGTGTTCGTGAACGGCCAGCCCAGGAACCTGATCGCCAGGTTCACCGAAGTGGGCGACGGCGTCCTCAGCGCGGATGCCGAGGACCTGCGCACCAGCGGCATCCTGGCCGGTGATGCCGTGACCGGAGAGGTCAGGCTGGACCAGATCCCCGGCCTTGGCTGGCGCCTGGTCGCGCCCGACCAGACGATCCGCTTCATCGTCCCGCCCGACATCGCAGCGCCCCACGAACTTGACGCCGGTACCCCGGCAGAGGACACCCCGCCCGGCGAAGATGCCGGACCCGCGGTCGATCAGGGCTATGGCGTGGTGCTGAACTATGGGCTGAACGTCGAGACCTGGCGCGGCGATGCGGGGGCCGGCGGCCAGCTGGTCTCGGGCAGCGTCGACGGGCGGCTGTTCATGCCCCTGGGGGTGCTGAACCACGCATTCGTCGTCGCGCCGGACGGGGACGGATCGCATCGGTACCGACGGCTGGAGACCAGCTGGCGCAGTTCGTTCCCCGGGCGCGCGATGCAGGTCCAGGTCGGGGACATCGCGTCACGCGGTCCCTCCTGGGCCAGGCCGGTCCGCATGGGCGGCGCGATGGTCGAGCGCAATTTCGGCCTGCAGCCCGATCTGGTCACGATCCCGCTGGCCGGGTTCGAGGGCAGCGCCGCCCTGCCCTCGACGGTCGAGGTCTTCTCGGATTCGATCCGGGCCTATTCCGCCGAGGTGCCCGCCGGTCCGTTCAGCATCCGCGACCTGCCCTTGACCGGGGGGTCGGGGGTGGCGCGCGTCGTCGTGCGCGACGTGACGGGCCGCGAGACGCAGGTCGATCTGCCCTTCCTGATGTCGGACCTGCTGCTGAAACCGGGGCTTGCCGATTTCGCGCTGTCCGTGGGGCGGCCCAGGCTGGGCATCGGCACGCCAGGCGATCGCTATGGCGACGACATCTTCGGCGTGGGCACGCTGCGCTATGGCGTGACCGACGCGCTGACCCTGTCGGCCCATGCCGAAGGGGGGCGCGGCCTGCAGATGGCGGGCGCGGGTGCGGTGGTCCGGATCGGCCATCTGGGCACGGCCAGCCTTGGCCTGGCCGGCAGCCGGTCCGACAGGGGCAGCGGCGTGCTGCTGGATCTGTCGACCAGCCTGTCGATCAGGTCCGCCGCCCTGTCAGGCCGCCTGATGCGGACCCAGGGGCGGTTCGATGACGTCGCCGCCGTGTCGGCCACCCCGCGGGGCGCGCGCACTGACCGATACGACTTTCCCCGCCAGATCGCCCAGGTCAGCCTGTCGATGCCGCTGGACAGCCGGATCGGCAGCGGCGCCAGCCTGTTTCTTTCCGACATCCGTGCGCCCGACGCGGTTGCCCGCGAAACTGCCCTGGGCCTGTCCTTCAGCCGGAGGCTGTGGGGCGACAGCAGCGTGACGCTGAGCGCGACATCGCTGCGCGGATCGCGGCGCGACACGACCGCGGGGGTCCAGCTGCAGATCCCCCTGGGAACCCGGCATTATGCCGGGATGCAGTCCGAACGCCGCCAGGGCGGATGGCGTCACTATGCGCAGATCAGCGGTCAAAGCGCGGGCGACATTCCGCGCTGGAACTGGCGGGTGCAGGCGGACCAGGGGGACGGGCGCTCGAGCCGGGCCGATGCGGGATACGAGAACCAGCTGGGCCGCGTCGAGGTCGCGGCGCGCAGCCAGTCGGGCGCCCAGGCCGTGGGCCTGCGGGTCGACGGAGCGATCGTCGCGTCGGGCGGTGGCGTCTTTCTGTCGCGCCCGGTCCAGGACGCCTTTGCCGTCGTCGATGCCGGCGCCCCCGGGGTCGAGGTCAGCGCCGAAAATCGCACCGTCGGCCGCACCGGGCGGTCGGGCCGCATCCTGGTCCCCGACCTGCGCGCCTACGAGGGCAACGCGATCTCCATCGACCCGCTTGGGCTGCCGCTGGATGCGGCCGCCGATGCCACGCAGCGGGTCGTCCGCCCGGCCCACCGGTCGGGGGCGACGGTCACCTTCGGCGTGCAGACCAGCACGCGCGAGGCGCTGATCGGGCTGGTCGACGGCCAGGGCCAGCCGCTGGAGGTCGGGGGACGGGTGGTGCTGAACGATGATGGCGGCGACAACCTGGTCGGATTTGACGGAGAGACGTTCCTGTCCGGCATGCAGGAGACCAACGTGATCGCGGTGACCTATCCCGACGGGCGGCGCTGTCGCGCCGAGGTCGCCTATGTCGACGAACCCGGCGTCCTGACCCATCTGCAGAAGGTGCCCTGCCTATGACCCCTGCCCCCTTCCGGCGTGCCATCCTGCTGTTCCTGATCGCAGGTCTGCTGACCCTTGGATTGGCCGTGCCGGCCCGGGCGCAAAGCTGCACCTTCTCGGCCAGCAACATCGTGCTGGGGCCCGTCGATGTCCTGGGCAGCAGCCCGACCACCGCTACGGGCAACATCGCGGTCAACTGCTCGACCTTCTTGGGGCTGCTGAACTCGATCACGGTGACGATCGAACTGGGCGACGGTTCGGCGGGCCTGTTCGGCAGCCTGCGCCGCCTTGGGGGGCCGTCGGGCAGCAGCCTGGCCTATGACCTGTACCAGAACCCGACCCACACGACGATCTTCGGAGGAAGTCAGGGAACGCATGGCGGGCAGCCCGTGGTCCTGACGGGCAGCTCGGTCCTGTCGCTGCTGACGACGACGGGCATGAACGTGCCGGTCTATGCCCGCGTCCCCGGCGCGCAGAACGCGGCCGTTCCGGGTGCATACAGCGCGACATTTTCGCGTCAGTCGCTGGATGTCCGCGCCACGACCGAGACATGCCGGCCGCCGCTTCTGGGGGGATGCGACACGCGCGTGACGGGCTTCACCTTTGGCGTGCAGGCCCAGGTCCGCCCGAACTGCCGCGTCGTCGCCGACGATCTGGACTTTGGCCAGCATGGCCTGCTGGACCGGCCGGTCGATGCGACCAGCCAGGTGCGCGTGACCTGCACCGCGGGAACCAGCTACAGCCTGGGGCTGGGTCACGGGCTGCAGGCGGCGGGGATCAGCGGCCGGCAGATGCGCGATCTGGCGGGACATCGCGTGGGCTATCAGCTGTATCGCGACGCAGCCCGGACACAGCCATGGGGGCTGATCGCGGACGGCCTGGCCACGACGGATGCGGGGACCGGGGTCTCGCGCGCCGTGACGGTCCATGGCCGCGTGCCCCCGCAGCCGACGCCCCCGCCCGGTGCCTATTCCGATACCGTCGTGGTCACGGTCACCTATTGATCTGTCCAAGGATCGGGCAGCGGCGAAAATTGGCTGATCCGGGCTGGCATGATGCAACCAAAGGATGAACGATGCAGTTTACCTGCGCCGACCGACAGTGCCCAGCCTTTGCGAAGACGGACATGCCATGCCGCGAATGATCCTGACCGATCCCGACACGCTGCAGCCGCGGGCTATCGATTTCGACCGCGACACGGACTTTGAAACGCACGAAACGGTGGGTGGCCTGACCTCGCTGACGGTGCTGCATCGCAACCGCGCGACCACCTATCGGGTGGTCGAGACGGTCACGCAGATCCAGCTGCTGCGCAACGTCGCGCTGCGCTGACGCCTGTGAGCCGCGGCCGCCGCGACGCTAGTGGCGCGGCATTCCGGCGGGACGGGCGGCGCGTTTCTGCGCGGCGATGCGGAACGGGGCATTGGGCGCGCCATAGCCCGCATAGTTGCCCTGTCGCTGGACGATCTCAAGGAAGAAGCCGTCGGCGCGCGGTTCGCTGTACAGCTGGAAGAACTGTCCGCCCTCATCCTCGTCATACATGATCGATGCCGCCTGCATCCTGTCGACGAAGCCCTGATCAAGCCCGAACCGCGCCTGGATGTCGTCATAGTAGTTGGCGCCGATCCGCAGCGTGGCGAAACCGCGTTCCGCCAAGGCGGCGGCGGTGGCGAACAGGTCGTCGCTGGCAAAGGCCACATGCTGGACCGAGGCGCCGAAGCTGTCCTCGATGAACCGGCCGGCCAGGGTATGGCGCGCATCGGCCCCGTTCAGCGTCACCCGCAGCCCGCCCGACCGGACCGCCCGGCTGCGCACCAGCCCGTCGGGGTCCACGACATCGACCATGGGCGCCTTCTGCGCGTCGAAGATCGACGTGTAGAACAGCGACCAGCTGAGCATCTCGTCATAGGCCATGGTCTGGCCGATGTGGTCGATCCCGGTGATCCCGGCCCCGGCCTGCGCGGGCGTCGCGCGGAAATCGACCTGCCAGATGCCTGCCAAGTCCGACGTGGCATCCAGCAGGCGGATCACGTTGCCGCTGACGCCCCGGATCGCGGGAATCGCCAGCTGTCCCGGCGGCGTCTCCTGGACCAGCGGCCGCGCCAGAAGCGCGGTCGCGCGCTGATACGCGGCGCGGGCATCGGGGACCATCAGCGCGATTTCCGACACGGTCGTCCCGTGGGTCACGTACGCGCTGTGGGCAAAGCCCGAGGGGTCGGAATTGACCAGAACGTTCACGCCGCCCTGACGCCAGACCGTCACGGGCTTGGAGACATGCCGCCCCCCTGCCGCAAAGCCAAGGCTGGACAGCAGCGTCTCCAGCGTGGGGGCCTCGGCCGCGCTGGTGGCGAATTCGATGTATTCGATCCGCTCGACCGGGGCCGGGGCGGGAAAGCGCGGCAGGTCGGGGGCGGCGGCCGGTTCGACACGCCGCACCTGATCCATCAGCGCGATCAGGCTGCGATGCCCGTCCTTGGCCACCATGCGCGGCAGGCCCGACCGGAACTGGTCGTTGAAGATCTCAAGGCTCAGCGGTCCGGCATAGCCCGTCGCCGCGACCGCCTGCATGAAGCTGGTCACGTCCAGATCACCCTCGCCCGGCATGTTGCGATAATGCCGCGACCAGTACAGCAGGTCCATGTCGATGGCCGGCGCATCGGCCAGCTGCACAAAGAAGATCCGGTCGCCCGGAATGGCCCGGATGGAGGCCGGGTCGATCCGGCGCGCCAGCGTGTGGAAACTGTCCAGAATCAGGCCGACATTCGGGTGGTCGGCGCGGCGCACCACCTCCCAGGCGTCGCGGTGGTCGTTCACGAAGCGGCCCCAGCACAGCGCCTCGAAGCCCACGCGGATGCCGTGGCGGGCCGCCAGATCGCCCAGGTCGCGGAAATCGCGCGCCATGCGGTCGATGCCGCCGATGGCCGCCGGATGGACGGTCGAACAGACCAGCATCAGGTCGGTGCCCAGCTGGTTCATCAAGTCGAACTTGCGTTCGGCCCGGGCCAGTGCGCGGCTGCGATGCGGTTCGGGCAGGCCCTCGAAGTCGCGGAAAGGCTGGAACAGCGTGATCTCCAGCCCGTGGTCGCGGACCATGCGCCCGACCTCGGCCGGGGTGAAGTCCGAGGCCAGGAAATCCTGCTCGAAGATCTCGATGCCGTCGAACCCGGCCTCGGCGATGGCGGCCAGCTTGGCGGTCAGGCTGCCCGACAGCGACACGGTGGCGATCGAGGTCTTCATCGCGCGTCCCGCCCGGCCGCCAGATCGTCGCGCAGGCGCGCCTCGTCCAAGGGCAGGCCGGTGAAGATGGCCCAGGCATCCACGCCCTGCCCCACGAACAGCTCGTATCCCGAGATGACGTCCAGACCCGCCGCCCCCGCATCGCGCAGGAACGGCGTGTCGACCGGGGTATAGACCGCGTCGAAGACCCACTCCGCCCCCATCATCAGATCGGCGGGCAAGGGCGTGCCGCCATAGCCGACCATGCCGACGGGGGTGCAGTTGATCAGCCCCTGCGCGCCGGGCGCCAGCGCCGCCGCATCGGTGCCGGTCCGCACGACCAGCCCCGGCGCGGCGCGGCGCAGCGCATCGGCCAGGCCGTCGGCCTTGGCCGCGTCGCGATCGGCCAGCCGGATCTCGGTTGCGCCCAAGGCGATCAGGCCGAAGGCCACCGCGCGCCCCACACCGCCCGCGCCGATCATCAGCACGGCCCCCGGCGCCCGTTCGCCCCGCACCCGCCGATAGGCCGCGACAAAGCCGGAATAGTCGGTGTTGAAGCCGCGCGGCCCCTCCGGGTCGAACAGCACCGTGTTGCAGGCCCCGATCGCCCTGACCAGCGGATCGTCGATGCGCAGCCGCCCCGCCACGACCTCCTTGTAGGGGTAGGTGACGTTGATGCCGCGATAGCCCCCCGCCGCGCAGCGGGCGAACAGGGCGTCGAAGTCCAGCCCCTCGACCGCGGGGATCAGGCTGTCATAGCGCACCCGGCGCCCGTTCTGCAGGCCTGCCAGACGATGCAGGCGGGGCGACTGCGAGGCCGCGATGTTGTCGCCGATCAGGCCCAGCAGGATCGTGTCGGTCATGGTCAGGTCTCTCATTGCTCAGGCCTTGCGGGCGCGCCGCCGGGCCCACCACGGCGTGTTGGTGACAAGGATCATCACGACCGCCAGGAACAGGCACAGCGACAGCGGGCTGGTGAAGATGCCCATCATCATCGCGCCGAAATCCTCGCGCTCGCTGATGATGGCCCGGCGCCAGTTGTCGTCCAGAAGCCGCGACAGGATCACCCCCAGGATGATGGGCGCCAGCGGATAGCCGTAGAGGCGCATGAAATAGCCCAGCACGCCGAAGCCCAGCATCCAGTAGACATCCGTCAGGCTGTTGTTGACCGCATAGGCGCCGACGATCGACAGCACCATGATGACCGGCAGCAGGACCGTACGCGGCAGTTCGACGATGCGTACGAACAGGCGGATCCCGGTCAGGCCGAAGATCAGCATGAACACGTTGGCCAGCGCCAGCGAGCTGACGATGAACCAGAACATGTCGGGCTGTTCGATCATCAGCATCGGGCCGGGGTTCAGGCCGTGGATGAACAGCGCGCCGATCATGATCGCGGTGACCGCGTCGCCCGGGATGCCAAGCGTCACCATGGGGATGAACGCCCCGCCCACGGCGGCGTTGTTGGCGGTCTCGGGGGCGACCAGCCCTTCGATGGCGCCCTTGCCGAAAGGGGTCTCGGGGTTGCGAGTGACGCGCTTGGCATGGTCATAGGCCATCAGCGCGGCGATGTCGCCGCCGGTGCCCGGCAGGGCCCCCACGACCGTGCCGATGGTCGAGGTCTGCAGGCCAAGCGGCAGGTGCCGACGCACCTTGGACCAGCTGGGGATGATGCCGGTGATCTTCTGGCGCACGGCCGGGGTGTGGATGCTGTGCAGCTGGATCAGCGCCTCGGACACGCCGAAAAGGCCGATCATCACCGCCACGAACGAGATCCCGCCCCGCAGTTCCGAGATGCCGAAGACGAACCGGTCCTGGATGGTCAGCGGGTCCATGCCCACCGCGCCCACGCCGATGCCCAGGGCGCCCGCGAAGATGCCCTTGACCAGGCTGTCGCCCGACAGCGATCCGACCAGCAGGATGCCCATGATCGCCAGCAGCATGAAGTCGCGCGGCTGGAACCCGATGGCGAAATCCGACAGCAGCGGTGCAAAGGCGCCCAGGGCGAAGATGCCGATGAAGCCGCCGATGAACGAGACGACCGTGACGATGCCGATCGCCTCTCCGGCGCGGCCCTGCTGGGCCATGGGAAATCCGTCCAGCGCGGTGGCGATGGCCGATGGTGCGCCGGGGATGTTCAGCAGGATCGCGGTGCGCGACCCGCCATAGACGCCGCCCATGTAGATGCCGATCATCAGCGCCAGCGCCGGATAGACCTCCCATGAAAAGGTGAACGAGATCAGGATCGACACGGCCATCGTCACCGACAGGCCGGGGATCGCGCCGACATAGATGCCCGCGAAGGTCCCCACGGCGATCAGCATCAGCAGGTCAAGATTGACGATCGGGATCAGCAGGTTCGACAGGATGTCCATGATGCGCCCTCAGAACAGCGACGTGATGGCAGAGACGATGCGTCCCTCGGGGATGATGCCCTGGGGCATCAGGACGGCGAAGATCAGGCGGAAGATGATCCAGATCACGAAGACGGTGCCCACCGACACGGCCAGGCAGAAGCCCCATCCGCGCCGCGACAGAAAGCGGATCATCACCAGCAGGAACAGCACCGAGGTCGGCAGGAAGCCAAGCGGCCGCAGCAGCACCGCATAGGCGGCGATCATCGCGATGGTCACGATCACGATCAGCGGCAGGATGTCGGCGGCCATGGTCTGCCCGCCGCCCGTGCCCTTGCGCAGCGTCTGGACTAGGATGATGATCGCGCAGACCGCCATGATCGCGGTGGTGGCCATCGGCACCGCGCCGGGGGCCGAAAGCGCCTCGAAGCCCGAGATGCCGTAGGCGGAATAGAGCAGGCCGAAGCTGGCCAGCATGACGGCGATGTTGAAGACAAGTTCGCCCGGACGACGTTTGGGGGTCGGTTCCATGGATGGGTCCCTCCGTCGGACCTGTGACTTGCGCGGACCTTGGGATGCCGCCCCGGTCAGACGGGGCGGCGATGATCGGGACGGATCAGGGACGGCTGATGCCGAAATCCTCGGGCGAGTTCTTGGCGATCTCGGCGTCGTACAGGATCCAGGCGGTCTGGCTCTGCCAGCCGTCCAGGAACTCCTGGGCTTCGGCGCCGGTCAGCGACAGCATGCGGAAGCCGCGTCCCTCCATCATCGACAGGAAGTCGGCGTTCTGCGTGGCCTGGCCATAGGCGTCGGTCAGCTTGGCCACGATGTCGTCGGGGGTGCCCGCCTTGACGAAGATGCCGAAGAACGGACCCCAGGGCAGCAGGTCGGCGAATTCCGGGTTCGTGTCGGTGATCGCCGGGACGTCGGGCAACTGCGGCACGCCCTCTGTGTCGAAGATCGCGATGGCCTTGAGGTTGCCGGCCCGCACCGGCTCCAGCGCGGCGCCCAGCACGGCGGGCATCACGTCGATCGCCCCGCCCTGCAGCGCGGTCAGCGCCGGGCCGTCGCCGTCATAGGGCACGGCGGTCACCTCGATCGGGGTCTTGTCGTTGATCATCGCCGTGACCACAGACGGCAGGCCGCCCGGCCCGGTCGAACCGAAACGGACCTCTCCCGGGTTCTCGTTGATATAGGCGATCATCTCGGGGAAGGTGTCGAAGGGCGCATCGGGCTGGGCGACCAGGATGGGGATGCCGCGCGCGATGACGTTTATCGGCACGAAGTCCGAATAGTCCTTCTCTCCCAGGCCCATGACCTTGTAGAGCAGCGGGTTCTCGGCCCCGAACAGCAGGGTATAGCCGTCGGCATCCGCGCGGTCGGCCTGGTTCAGGCCGATGGCCCCGACCCCGCCGGTCACGTTCTGCAGGATCACCTTGGCGCCCAGGATCTCCTCGGCATGCGGCGTCACAGAACGGCTGACCGTGTCGGTCGACCCGCCGGCACCCCACTGGATGATGCCCTGGATGTCGCGTTCGGGGTATTCGGCCATCGCAGGCATCGCCAGACCCAGCACCACGGCCGCGCCGTAAACAAAATGTCGCATCGTTCCTCCCTCAGATCAGCGCCCATCCTCCTGGGCCGTCGCCCATGCATCTCAGATCGCAGGGCTAACCGCAAATACCGATTGAACGCGGAACGTAACCTGACGTTAATCGGCTGGCTGGTCCCACCTCTCGCGTGCCCGCGCCCGGCCCAGTTCGCGGCGGAACAGGGTCACGGTCTGTTCGGCAAAGCTGGACAGCTGGCGCCCCCGTTTCTGCACCGACCAGGCGGTGATCGTCGCGGGCTCGACAAGCGGCCGGCGGACCAGCCCGGCCATGTACACCTCGGCCACCGAGAATTCGTCGATGACCGCGACGCCCAGGCCGTGGCGCACCAGGCTGACGATGGTCTGGGCGAACCGCCCGCGCATCGCGTGACGCGGGGTCAGGCCGGCATCGTCGAAGGGCCGCGCCAGGGTCTTGCCATAGGGGTCGGACGGATCGACGCCGATGAACGGATACTGGACCAAATCGTGGATCGACACGGCCAGCTTCCGCGCCAGCACGTGCCCTTCGGGCATGATGGCCACGATCCGGCCCTCGCCGATGGGGGTGCACTGGATGCCGGGATTGTCCAAGTGCGACGACATGATCACCACCTCGCCCTTTTCCAGCAGCAGATAGTCCAGCGTCTCCTCGATCTTGAGGATGTCCAGGTCGATGTCCAGATCGGGGAACCGCTGCCGCAGCCCGCGGATGACCCGCGCCGCGATGAATTGCGCGATCGAGGGCGCGGATGCGAAGGACAGCGTGAACTGGTGCCCCTTCTGAAGCGCGCTGACCGCGACGTTCAGGTTGTCCATCTGGCGGTGAACCTGCTCCAGCATGGCAAAGATCGCATGCGCCTCGGTCGCGGGGACGAAGATCCCGGCCTTGCGTTCGAACAGCCGGATGCCAAGGCCGCTTTCGGTATGCTTGATTAGCCGGCTGATCCCGGGTGCGGACACGTTCAGCAGATCGGCGGCACCTTGGATCGTGCCGGCGATCATAACGGCGCGCACGACCTCGACCTGGCGCAGGGTAAGCTCTCTCATCGCTTATGCTTCGGGCGGAAAGGCGCGCATTGCAAGGTTCCGATCGCGCCCCGCGCCGGTCGCCCTCACTGCTGCAGTGATACGCTGATGGTGCCGTCAGCCTCCAGGATGACGAAGCGGACCTCGGCGATGTCGCGCGCCCCGGCCGACCGGACGACGCCCATGATCTCGTCCTCGGTCAGCCGCTGCTGGGTCATCGTGGCGCTGCAGAACCGGCCGTCGCGGGCCAGCAGGCTCGGCTCGGACCGGATCAGCCGGGCAAAGGTGGCGGAATGGACCGACCCATAGGTGACGATGAACTGCAGCAGCAGAAGAAGGCCGATCGCCGTGGCCCCTTCGGCCAGCGCGATGGATTCCTGCAGCAGGATGCTGGCCAGGATCGAGCCCAGGGCGACCGTCACCACGAAGTCAAAGGCGTTCAGCTTGGCAAGGCTGCGCTTGCCGGCGATGCGCAGAAAAGCCACCAGCACGACATAGGCCAAGGTGCCGACAAGCAGCGTCCGCACGATGCCTTCCCAGCCCTGAAAGAACATTGCGCCCCAATCCATCCGATCCCCTCCATCATCACGTTGCAGGGTCCAACGTGGCGGGAACGGATCGGTTCGCCTTAGGCCCATGCCCATCGAACATCGGCCAGGGCCATGTGAACCCGGCAGGCCTGTCGGGGCGTTGTCCCGATGTCCCGTCCGAAACCCAAAGGCAGCATATCCATGACCCGTCATTCGTCCGCACAGGACCCCGAAAGCCTCGATCGGTTCGTCGCCGCGCAGGACCGCGCCTATGCCGTCGCGCTGTCCGAACTAGAGCGGGGCCGCAAGGAAAGCCACTGGATGTGGTTCATCTTTCCGCAGCTGCGCGGATTGGGACAGTCGGCGATGTCCCACCTGTACGGCATAGCGGACCGCGAAGAGGCACGGCGGTACCTGGCGCACCCGCTGCTTGGTCCGCGCCTGGTCGCCTGCGCGCAGGCCGTTCTGACCCATGACGACCGGTCGGCCGACGCGATCTTTGGCACCATAGACGCGGACAAGCTGCGGTCGTCGGCCACGCTGTTCGCCGCCGATGGCCCCGCAGTCTTCACGACGATTCTTGACACCTTCTTCGACGGTCGGCCCTGCCCCGTGACAGCGCGGCGGCTGCACGCCTAGTCACGCGACCGCCTGACCCGACGGGTGCAACAGGTGCAGGATGAAGACGCGCATGTTGGTCCGGGCGGCCTCGATGTCGGACGATCCGGGGTTCCAGCGGGCCAGATCGCCCAACAGCATCTTGCTGGCCACCCCATAGGCAAAGGTGTGCGCGACAGAAACGAAGGTCACCAGATCCTGGTCCTGCGCGATCAGCCCGGATGCCTGCGCCCGCTGCAGCAGCCTGATCATCAATTCGTGGATCGACGCCTCATATCGCATCAGGCGTTCATTGCCCTCGAAATTGCCGGCGGGCATCGACCCGACGATCCGGAACTCGCGGGGATGGCGATGCGCCCATTCGACATAACCGTTCGCGATGGCCAGGAACTGCGCGACCGGATCGTCGCGGCGGGCGGCCGCGACACAGTCGATCAGCGTCTGGTTCAGCACCATCATCGCGCTTTCGGCCATCGCGACCAGCAGATGCTGAATGCTGGGAAACAGCTGGTCGATCCGGTCCCGGCACACGCCCATGTGGTCGGCGATCTCCTGGATCGACGGGACCGCGCCGTTGCGCGCCGCAAGCTCTGTCAGCGCCTCAATGGCGTTCGCATAGACGTTGCCACGCAGGGTCGTCCCGGTCATCGCAGCCTCTGTGTCCTGTCCGTCATCGCAGCATCGCGAACCGCATTTTGTCTGCGCAACTGCAAGCAGAGTTGGCCGCATTTCGCAAGAGGCGGCAGCGGCATTCGCGACACCTGACTACCCGCCACCGACAGGACATCGACCCGCGGCGGGCGTCCGTCACACGCCGACGAATTCGCGCACGAAGGCGGTGGCAGGGCGGGTGCGGATGTCCTGGGGCTTTCCGATCTGCTCGATCCGGCCCATGGACATGACGACGACCAGATCGGCCAGCGCCATCGCCTCGTCCTGGTCATGCGTGACGAAGATGGTGGTCAGCCCGGTCTCGTCATGGATGTCGCGCAGACCCTGGCGCAGCTCCTTGCGGACCTTGGCGTCCAGCGCGCCGAAGGGCTCGTCCAGAAGCAGCATGCGCGGCTCGATCGCCAGGGCGCGGGCCAGGGCCACACGCTGGCGCTGCCCGCCCGACAGCTGGGTCGGATAGCGGTCGGCGATCTGGGGCAGCTGGATCAGGTCCAGCAGCTTCAGCACCCGCCGCTCGATCTCGCCCTTGGGGGGGCGGCTGGCGCGGGGCCGGGCGCGCAGGCCATAGGCGATGTTCTCGAACACCGTCATGTGGCGAAACAGGGCATAGGACTGGAACACGAAGCCCGCGCGCCGGTCCTGGACGGTCATGCCGGTGGCGTCCTGGCCGTTGAACAGCACCCGCCCTGAGGTCGGGAATTCCAGCCCGCCCAGGATGCGCAAGAGCGTGGTCTTGCCCGAACCCGACGGCCCCAGAAGCGCCACCAGCGCGCCCGAGGGGATGGACAGCGACATCGGATGCAACGCGGTGGTGGTCCCGAATTCCTTGGCGATCTCGTCGATCTGGATATGCATGGGTTGTCCTTCCCTAATGGCGGCGGGTGGCCGACAACGCGTCGGCATGGCGCAGTTCCAGCGCGGTCTTGAGCATCAGCGTCAGCAGCGCGAACCCCGTCAGCAGCGCCGCCATGGAAAAGGCCGCGACCGACAGGTATTCGTTGTAGAACATCTCGATGGTGATCGGCATGGTCGCGGTCTGGCCGCGGATCTTGCCCGAGACGACGGCCACGGCGCCGAACTCGCCCATCGCGCGGGCGGTGCAGAGCAGCGTGCCATAGAGGAGCGCCCACCGGATGTTGGGCAGCGTCACCGTGCGAAACACCCGCCAGCCCAATGCGCCAAGCGTCAGCGCGGCCTCCTCCTCGGCGCGGCCCTGCTCGATCATCACGGGGATCAGCTCGCGCGCGACGAAGGGAAAGGTCACGAAGACCGTGGCCAGCACGATGCCCGGCACCGCAAAGACGATCGGGTATCCGCTGGCCACCAGCCAGCCGCCGATGGCCGAATTCGCCCCGAACAGCAGCACGATGCACAGGCCCGCCACGACCGGGCTGACGCTGAATGGCAGGTCGATGAGGGTGATCAGGAAGGCCTTGCCGCGAAAGTCGAACTTGGTGACGAACCAGGCGGCGGCGATGCCGAAGACCGCATTCAGCGGCACGGCGATTGCGGTGATCAGCAGGGTCAGGCGGATCGCGGATTGCGCGTCCCGGCTGGCCAGGCTTGCGACCGCGGCAGCCCAGCCCCGCGACAGGGCCTCGGCAAAGACGATGACCAGCGGGGCGCCGACAAGCAGGGCCAGGCCCCCCACCGCGACGGCGATCATTGCCCACCGGGCGGCGGGTGATTCCTCGGTCGCGCGGCGGAAGGGGTGGGTGGCGTCAGACATGACCGATCCTCCGGCGTGACCAGATCTGGATGAGGTTGATCGCCAGCAGCATGGCGAAGCTGATGGCCAGCATCGCCAGGCCGATGGCGGCGGCGGCACCGTAGTTGTACTCCTCCAGCTGGATCACGATCAGCAGGGGGGCGATCTCGGTGCGCAGCGGGATGTTGCCGGCGATGAAGATGACCGACCCGTATTCGCCGACCGCACGCGCCAGCGACAGCGCGAACCCGGTCAGCGCCGCGGGCATCAGCATCGGTGCGATCACGTGGCGCAGGGTGTGCCAGCGCGACGCGCCGAGCGTGGCGGAGGCCTCCTCGACCTCGGTCTCGATCTCCTCGATCACCGGCTGGACGGTGCGGGTGACGAAGGGCAGTCCTACGAAGACCAAGGCCAGCCAGATGCCCCATTGCGTATAGGCGATACGCCAGCCCAGATCACCGGCCAGGCTGCCAAGCACTCCGTTCGGCGCGTAAAGCGCGGTCAACGCGATGCCCGCCACCGCGGTGGGCAGTGCGAAGGGCAGATCCACCGCCGCATCGATGATGCGCCGCCCCGGAAAGCGATAGCGCACCAGAACCCAGGCCAGGATCACCCCGAAGATCAGGTTGAAGCAGGCCGCCAGGAAGGACAGCCGGAAGGACAGCCACAGCGCCGCCCAGACCCGCTCGCGGTTGATCGTGTCCCAGACGGCCGCCGGGCCGAAGGCCGCGCCCTGCCACAGCAGCGCGCCGATGGGCAGGAACACCACCAGCGTCAGCATGAACAGGGTGATCCCGGCCGACAGGCCGAGACCGGGCATCGCCGTGCGGCTGATGAGGGGTCGGCCGCTCATTTCGCCACATAGATCTGGTCGAAGATGCCGCCATCGCCGAAATGCTCGGGCTGCAGCTTGGCCCAACCGCCCAGGTCGTCGATGGTGACCAGCTCCAGCTTGGGGAAGCGGGCGACATCCGCGGGGTCGGCGGCGCTGGCGTCCCACGCGCGGTAATAGTGCTTGAAGGCCAAGGCCTGCCCTTCCGGGGTGTAAAGATAATCCAGATAGGCGCTGGCCAGGTCACGCTGCGCGTCGTCCGCGATGTTGCCATCGACCAAGGCCACCGGCGGTTCGGCCAGGATCGACAGGCTGGGCACGACGATGTCGAACTGATCCTCGCCCAGTTCGGCCAGCGCCAGATAGGCCTCGTTCTCCCAAGCCAGCAGCACGTCGCCGATGCCGCGCTGTGCAAAGGTCGTGGTCGAGCCGCGCGCGCCGGTGTCCAGGACGGGCACGTTGGCAAAGATCTGGCCCACGAACTCGGCCGGATCGTGGCCGTTCTTCTGGGCCCAGGCCCAGGCCGCCAGATAGTTCCAGCGCGCCCCGCCGGACGTCTTGGGGTTGGGCGTGATCACCTCGACCCCCTCGGCGGTCAGGTCGCCCCAATCCTGGATGCCCTTGGGATTGCCGTCGCGCACCAGGAACACGATGGTCGAGGTATAGGGGCTGGAATTGTGCGGCAGGCGCGACTGCCAGTCGGCCGGCAGCTTTCCGGCGGCGGCGATCTGGTCGATGTCGCTGGCCAGCGCCAGCGTCACCACCTGCGCGTTCAGGCCGTCGATCACGGATCGTGCCTGCGCGCCCGACCCGCCGTGGCTGGTCTCGATGGTCGGGGCATCATGGCCCTGGGCCTGCCAATGGGCGGCAAAGGCCTGATTGATGTCGCGATAGAGCTCGCGCGTGGGGTCATAGCTGACGTTCAGCAGATCCTGCGCTTGGGCGGCGGGGGCCAGCAGCAGCAGCGACAGGATGGCGGGGCGGATGAACATGATGGTCCTCGTGATGGGATAGGTCAGATGCCGGTGGGCGTCAGGCGGCCGGTCGGCCACCAGCTAGGCGCGGTGCGCCGGGTCTGGGGGGCCGTGGCCGCGTCCGGGCCGGCGGTCTGCGCGGGGGTGCTGGATGCGATCGGGGTCATGGGCCGTCCTGTCCGGGTCAGCGGGCGCTGGCGGGCAGCGGCTGGATGCGGGCATCCCACAGGCGGGCGTCGCGCCCGGCCAGCAGT
>NZ_JXYF01000054.1:0-1393 GCF_000967735.1 Paracoccus sp. S4493 | reverse complement strand
CGTAAGCGTCCGGTCTAACCGCTACCCGTTCCAGTGCCATGGCAGCAGTTCATCGATCTTGGTGATCTTGTAGTCCGAGATGCGCGTAAGAGTGTCGGCGAGCCAAGCCTGTGGGTCGACACCATTTAGCTTGGCCGTTTCGATTAGGGTGTAGGCGATGGCGGCGGCCTTGCCGCCTGCCTCGGAGCCGACAAAGAGGTAGTTTTTACGGCCGAGGGCGACGGCGCGCATGCCACGTTCGGCAGCGTTGTTGTCGAGTTCTAGGATGCCGTGGTCGAGGTATGGGCGCAGGCGTTCCATTCTGGTCAGGGCATATCGGATAGCCGCGGCCAGCGGGGATTTGCCAGAGATCGTGGTGAGTTGCATGGCCAGCCATCGCTCCAGGTCGTCAAAGACCGGGGCCGCATGGGCGCGTCGCAATTCGGCGCGGCGTTCAGGTGGCGACCCTTTGGCCTGTTTCTCGACGGCATAGAGTTGAGCTATCCGGCCGATGGCCTCTTCTGCAATCGGGGAGCCTTGCGACCTGTGGATGTCGACGAACTTGCGCCGGACATGGGCCATGCAGGCGACCTCGCGGATGGCGCCGGAGCGGTAGAGATCCTCGAATCCGGCATAGCCGTCGGCATGCATCCAGCCGCGGAAGCGGGCGAGGTGATCCTTGGGGTGCTGGCCTTTCCGATCTCCCGAGAACCGATACCAAGCCGCCGGTGGCGCGGTTCCTGCCCACGGCCGTTCGTCGCGGGCATAGGTCCAGAGGCGTGCCGTCTGGGTCTTGCCGGTGCCGGGGGCGAGCATTCGCACCGGCGTGTCATCGGCGAAGATCGCTTCGGCCGACAGGACGTGGCGGCCAATGGCGTCAGCCAAGGGCTCCAGCAAGGCCGTGCTCTTGCCGACCCAGTCTGCCAGCGTGGAGCGATCCAGATCGAGCCCCTCACGGTCGAAGATCTGGCTTTGGCGGTAGAGCGGCAAGTGGTCGGCATACTTGCTGACCAAGACATGGGAGAGGAGGCCCGGCCCCGGGCGACCGCGCTCGATCGGGCGCGAGGGCAGCGGGGCTTGTACGAAGCGTTCGCAGCACGAGCAGGTCAGCCGAGGGCGGACGATCCGGTTCACGATGAAGCGCCCGGGGACGTATTCCAGCTCTTCCGTCACATCTTCCCCGATCCGGCGCAGGCAGCCGCCGCAATCGGCACAGGCATCGGAGCTAGGGGTCAGTTCCACTTCCATCCGCGAGATGTGGTCCGGGATCGGACGGCGCTTGGGTTTGTCCTTCTCCTCGATGTCGGGCAGCTTCATCCGCGCCGTCATAGCAGCGGCAGCGATCTCGCTGGTCTCGAGGGCAAGCTGAAGCTGTTCCACCGTCTCGGACGATGCCCCGAACCGATGGGCGCGG
>NZ_JXYF01000053.1:0-22718 GCF_000967735.1 Paracoccus sp. S4493 | reverse complement strand
GCCAAAGCCGCGGCCGGCGGGCTTGCCGTCAAAGCCCGGCTTGGGGCCGAAGCGGCGCGGGCCGGCATCGCCGCCATCGGACCGGGCGGCGCGTTCGCCGGCGGCCCCGCGGGGGCGCATCTCGCGCGGCTTATCCTCGACCTCTCCGGTCAGCAGGCCGCCCAGCTGGTCGCGCAGGACCTTGCGCTTGACCTCGGTCACCTGGTTCTTGTCCATGCCGGTCAGCTTGAACGGACCATAGCCGATACGGATCAGGCGGTTCACCTGCAGGCCGACATGGGCCATCGCGCGGCGGATCTCGCGGTTCTTGCCCTCGCGGATGCCCACGCTGATCCAGGCGTTCGCACCCTGCTGGCTGTCCAGCTTGATCTCCATGGGGGCGAAGTCCTCTCCCTCGATGGTGACGCCGCGGCGCAGCGGGTCGAAGGTCATGTCCGAGGGCGTGCCGTTCACCCGCACCCGGTACCGGCGCAGCCAGCCCGTCGCCGGCAGCTCCAGCCGCCGCTTCAGCTCTCCGTCGTTCGTCAGCAGCAGCAGACCCTCGGAGTTCAGGTCAAGACGCCCCACGGTCATCACCCGCGGCATGTCGCGCGGCAGCGCGTCGAACACGGTCTGGCGGCCCAGTTCGTCGTTTTCCGACGTGATCAGGCCCAGGGGCTTGTAATACAACCACAGCCGCGTCTCCTGCGGCTCCTCCAGCTTCTTGCCGTCGACGGTGATCCGGTCGGTGGGCAGAACGTCCAGGGCGGGACTGTCGATCTTCTTGCCGTTCACGCTGACGCGGCCCTCGATGATCATCCGCTCGGCCTCGCGCCTGCTGGCGACACCGGCGCGCGCCATCACCTTGGCGATGCGGTCGGCTTCGGTGCGGGGGGCGACCTGGGGGGCCTTTCGGTCGGGAATCTGATCGTCGGTCATGCGCGTCTCCTTCGCATCGCTGCGGGGCAAAGAGGGGTGCATACGCCCAAGCGGGCCGTGTGGGAAGCGTTTCTTTCCCCGGCTTGCGCGCCGCGCAGGGGATTGCGACAAGACGGTCATGGTCCCCTTCACCACCCATATGGCGCTTGCCCTGTCCCAAGCCCGTGACGCCGCGCTGCGCGGAGAGGTGCCGGTGGGCGCCGTCGTGACCGACCCGCAGGGCCGCGTGGTGGCCGCCGCGGGCAACCGCACGCGCGAACTGTCCGACCCGACCGCCCATGCCGAGATCCTGGCCATCCGCGCGGCCTGCGCGGCCCTGGGGTCCGAACGCCTGCCCGGTCACGACCTGTGGGTCACGCTTGAGCCCTGCCCGATGTGCGCGGCGGCCATCTCGGCCGCGCGGATCGCCCGGCTGTATTACGGGGCGTCGGACCCGCGCATGGGGGGCGTCGCCCATGGCGCCCAGGTGTTCCGGCACGCGCAGTGCCATCACCGCCCCGAGGTCTATGACGGCCTGGCCGCGCCTGAATCACGCGACCTGCTGCGGCGGTTCTTTGCGCAACGACGGTGACGCGACCGCTTGAACCTGCCGCGCGGGCGGACTATACCAATCCCCGCGCGGGTGTTGTGTAATGGTAAGACCCTAGCCTTCCAAGCTAGAGACACGGGTTCGATTCCCGTCACCCGCTCCAATCCCTCTCACGACATCAGACGACCGGATGAAACCGCATCACGCGGCTGCCGTCCTGCGGATCGGTCAGCGTGCTTGCCCGCACCTGAAAAACGCGCGCCAGCAGGTCCGCGGTCAGGATACGGTCTGGCGGGCCCAGGGCCACCAACCGACCGGCCTGCATCACCGCCAGTCTGTCGCAGCGCATCGCCTGGTTCAGGTCATGCAGGGCGATCACCGTGGTCAGACCCAGGCCGCCCACCAGATCCAGGATCGCCAGCTGATGACGGATGTCCAGGTGGTTCGTCGGCTCATCCAGCAGCAGGATCCGTGGCGCCTGCGCCAGTGCGCGGGCGATATGGGCGCGCTGGCGTTCGCCCCCCGACAGGGTCGACCAGTCGCGCCCCGCCAGATGTGCCAGGTCGACCCGCGCCAGCGCCTGCGTCACATGCGCCTCATCCGCCGGGGACCAGGGCCGCAGGGCGTCCAGCCAGGGGGTGCGCCCCAAGGCCACCGCGTCGGAGACCGAGATGCGGTCCGACGTCTCGGCGCTTTGGACGACCAGGGCGATGTGACGGGCGACCTGGCGCGCGGGCATGTCGCGCAGCGGCCGGCCATCCAAGGCAACCTGGCCGTCGTCGGGGCGGACCAGCCCGGCCAGCATCCGCAGCAGCGTGGACTTGCCCGACCCGTTCGGGCCGATCAGGCCCAGCATCTCTGCGGGACGGATGTCCAGGGTGACGCCGGCCACCAGGGGGCGCCCGCGCACGCGGCGGGTCAGATCACGCGCGGTCAGCATCATGACGCGGACCGCCCGCGGATCAGGATCGCCGCAAAGGCCGGCGCGCCGACCAGCGCGGTCACGACGCCGATGGGCAGGGTCTGGCCGGGCACCAGCATCCGCGCGATCACGTCCGCGGCGATCAGGAAGACCATGCCGATCAGCGCCGACACCGGCACCAGCCGCGCGTGGCGCGTGCCCACCAGGAACCGTGCCGCATGCGGGACGACCAGTCCGACAAAGCCGATCGCACCGGTGACCGACACCATGACCGCCGTGGCCATGGCGGTCGCAAGGATCAACACGGCCTGGACGCGCCGGACCGGCACGCCGAGGGACGCCGCCGATTCCGTGCCGAAGGCAAAGGCGTCCAGCGCGCGGATGTGCCATGCGGCTGCGCCAAGGACGGTCACGGCGGCGACCACCGACAGGCCGACATCGTTCCACCGGACGCCCGACAGGTTGCCCAGCAGCCAGAACATGATGCCGCGCGCCTGTTCCGCGCTGGCCGACCGCGCGATGATGAAGCTGGTCAGGGCGTTGAACAGCTGCGACCCGGCGATGCCTGCCAGCACGATCTGCGCGG
Source organism: Paracoccus sp. S4493 (assembly GCF_000967735.1). Taxonomy (NCBI): domain Bacteria; kingdom Pseudomonadati; phylum Pseudomonadota; class Alphaproteobacteria; order Rhodobacterales; family Paracoccaceae; genus Paracoccus; species Paracoccus sp. S4493. The sequence goes on along the minus strand of NZ_JXYF01000053.1, from coordinate 19,763 downwards.
CACCCCGCGCCCCCGGACCGCCGCCCGACAGGCGCGCCAACCCCACCACCAACGCAAAGGCCGCGATCGCGCCCAGCATCGCGCCCGCCGACATCGGCACGAACCCCGCGCCGATCCCCGCCACCGCGACCGTCACGGCCCCCGTAGACGCCCCCGCCGAGATGCCCAGCAGATAGGGGTCGGCCAGTGCGTTGCGCAACAGCGTCTGCAGGACCAGACCCGAGATCGCCAGCCCCGCCCCGCAGGCCCCTGCCACCAGCGCGCGCGGCAGGCGATAAGCCCAGACGATACCCTGATCGATCGGGTCCAGCGGATAGCCCGCACCCAGCATCTGGTTGGCCAGCGCCTGCCAGACGGTCGAGAGGGGGATCGGCGTTTCTCCCAGGGCGGTGCCGGCCAGGGGGGCCGCCACGATCAGCAGCGACACCCACAGCCAGACCGGGGCCAAGGGGCGGCGGGCGGTCGGCACCCCGACATCGGCGGTCATTCGGACAGCCCGTCCATGCCCGCCGCCAAGGCCTCCAGCCCGTCGATCATGCGGATGCCGGGATGCAGCGCCTCGGCGTCCAGGATGACGATACGATCCCGGCGTACGGCGGTCATCCGGCGCGTGACCGGGTCCGTCTTCAGAAAGCGCAGCTTTGCCTCGACATCGTCGGCGGGAAAGCGGCGGCGGTCCATGCGCGCGATCACCAGCACCGAGGGGTCGGCACGGGCGATCGTCTCCCACCCCACGGCGGGCCATTCCTCGTCCGAGGTCACGACATTGCGCAGGCCAAGGCGGTCCATCATCCAGGCCGGGACGCCCATCCCGCCCGCCATGTAGGGGTCCAGCGCCAGATCGGCCGAGGAGAACCAGACCGCCGCGGACGCATCCGGCAGGTCCATCGCCCGCGCGCGCTCCACGACCGCCGCCTCTCGGGCCTGCAGGTCGGCGATCAGCGCACGGCCCGCGTCCTGCGCGTCCATGACCCGCGCGATCTGGTCGATGCCGTCCCACAGCGTCGCGATGTCGAAGGGCGCAAGGCGGGTGCCGTCGGCGCCCACGCTGTTGTCCTTGCCTTGGCAGTCCGTGGGCATGACATAGGCCGGAATGCCCAGATCGGCGAACTGTCGGCGCGTGCCGACCGCCCCTTGGTCCCCGATCATCCAGGCGAACATCGTCGGCACGAAGCCGGGGCGCCGGTTCACCACCGATTCAAAACTGGGCGTGTCGTCGCTGATGCGGTCCACCGTGGCGTCATCCTCCGCAAAGGCGGGCAGCACCGGGGTGAACCACAGCGCGGTCCCGGCCATCCGGTCCGCCTGGCCCAGCGCATACAGGATCTCGGTCGTGGACTGGCCGATCGACACGACGTTGTCGGGACGCGCGGGGATGGTCACCCGGTGCCCGCAATTGTCGATCACCAGCGGATAGTCGGTCGGCGCGGCAAGGGCCGCCTGGCCCAGGCCCAGCGCCACCGCGGTCGTCAGGAAGATTCTGGTCGTCATGGTCGTCCTTCATGAAACGAAGGACGGGGCTGAAAAAGGCGCAGCGGCGTCACCGGGGTCCCACCCGCCTTCGCGGTCGCGTCGGACGAAGGCCGTGGATCGGCGCATGCGGTCTTTCTCCGGGGCACCCCGCCCGGGTTGGTTCAAGTCATGATGGCAGGTCTCCTGACTTGCGGATCGCGGCCTTCCCCGCCTTCCCGGCGCAGGGGGCGCCAGTGGCATCATGGGGTCGGCTACCGCTTACAGTTGCGGGGGCAGTCGCGGATTCGGCGCCTGATGGCTACACCTCACCACGTTCCCTTTTCACCCTGCCGGGGCCTTGGCCGGCACGGGAACCATCACGGACGGAAATGCCGCCGGGTGGGGACAAAGTCAACCGCCGCGGCAAGCAGCCCGCAGCCGACCCGGCCACCACGGCCGACGCACTGCGACACCTACGGCTTATGCCAGCCTGACCCCGGCGACCGGTGCGCCGCAGGTCGAACGCGCGGGCGCCCTGCGAAGGAAGTAGTTGGTCGCAGTCCTTCCTGCCCAGCATGGATGAAGGGCGTCAGACCGCCGGGCGATGGGGCGCCTGACACCGCAGGGCTTCAAACCTGGCCGGGCCTCTTTTGCCACAGGTGGCGAAGGTCCAGCCGGGGATAGTCCCGCTCGATCTGACTGCCCCAGAACAGGCCTGCGATCGGGGCGTCGGGATGGTCGGGATCAAGGCCATAGTCGATCTGGGCGATGCGTTCGGCCGGCATGTGCAGGGTGTAACGCAGGAACAGGAACTGCTCCAGCCAGGCGTCATGGTCCTTGTTCGTGAACAGGTCCGGGCGGGGGACGGGTTTGGGGTCGTGCATGGTGGGTCAGCCTTGGGTGACGGATCCCGATTGTCCGTCAATCCGCCTGCCGGTGCAACATTCCCGTCCCCGAACGAAAAGGGGGCACGCCGCATCCGGCATGCCCCCCCAATCCACGGTAGGCGATCAGTAGATCGCCAGGGCCGGGAACAGGATCAGCAGGCCCACCGCCAGGATCTGCAGCCCGATGAAGGGCAGCAGGGCGCGGAAGATCTCTCCCAGCGAGATGTCCGGCGGGGTCACCGACTTCAGGTAGAAGGCGGCGGGCCCGAAGGGCGGCGACAGGAAGCTGACCTGCATGTTCATCGCGAACAGCACGCCGAACCAGACGGGGTCGTATCCCAGGCTGACAATGATCGGCACGAAGATCGGCATTGTCAGCAGCGCGATGCCGACCCAGTCCAGGAACATGCCCAGCACGAACAGGATCGCCATCATGAACAGGATGATGATCGTCGGGTTGTCGCTGATGCCGGTTATCAGTTCCGACACGAAGTTGATGCCGCCCATCAGGTTGAAGACGCCCACCAGGGCGGATGCGCCGATGCCGATCCAGACGATCATGCCGACCGTCTGCAGCGTCTGCATGGCCGCGCCGCGCAGCAGGCCCCAGGTAAATTCGCCGCGGATCACGGTCGAGATCAGCACGCCCGCCACGCCCACGGCGCTGGCCTCGGTCACGGATGCGATGCCGCCATAGATGGAGCCCAGCACCATAATCACGACCAGGATCGGCAGGAACAGGCCCTTGAGCAGGCGCAGCTTTTCGTCCCGCGGGACGCGGGCGGTGACGGCCGGGGGCACGTCGCCCGGCGTCAGCCAGGCACGGATCAGTACATAGGCCACATAGAGCAGCGCCAGCATGAAGCCCGGCACGAAGGCGGCCGTGAACAGGTCGCCGATCGAGACGTTCGCGGTCAGGCCATAGATAATCAGCACGATCGAGGGCGGCACCATGGTCCCCAGGCTGCCGCCCGCGCAGACGACCCCGATGGCCAGCTTGCGGTCATAGCCCTGGGCCAGCATCTGGGGCAGCGCGATCAGGCCCAGCAGCACGACCTCTCCGCCGATGATGCCGGACATGGCGGCCAGGATGACGGCCACGAAGATCGTCTGGACCGCCACGCCGCCGCGGATGCGGCCGCCGACCAGGCGCATCGCCTCGAACAGGTCGCGGGCGATGCCGCTGCGGTCCAGGATCGCGGCCATCAGCACGAACATCGGCACCGACACGAAGACGAAGCTGGACACGAAGGTATAGACGCGGCTGGTGATCAGCGGCACCACGTTCGGGCCGAACCATCCCAGCGCGAAGATCAGCGTGACCAGCAGCGTGACGAAGGCCAGCGGGATGCCCGTCAGCAGCAAAAGCAGCAGCAGCGCGAACAGAAGGCCCGTCCCGGCCTCGATCCCCAGGGATTGCAGCGAACCGAAGATCTCCATCAGCGGGCTCCCTTGTGCCCGCGGGCATAGTTGACGGTCAGGATGGCGAATTGCAGGGCCATGATCGCCAGCGCCACCATCAGCAGCACCTTGAGCACGCCCGGATAGGCCGGGTTCCAGGCCGAACCCGAGGTCTCGAGGTGAAAGCTGCCGTCGGGGCGCCAGGCGGACCGCTTGACCATCTGCCAGGCCGCCCAGGCGAAGGCGCCCGAGGACAGGCCGCAGATCGCCGAGATGAGGATGTCGGCCACGCGCCGCGCGGCGGGCGGCAGCAGGTCATAGACCAGGACGACCCGGATGTGCCGGTCGCGCGCGGTGCACAGCAAGCCCCCGTAGACGAACGAGATCGCGCACAGGAACACCGTCGTCTCGTGCGCCCAGTTCGTCGGGCGGCCGAACACGTAACGCAGCACGACCTCCTGGATCAGGATCAGCATGGCGACCACCAGACCCAGGGCCGGGATGATCGCCAGACGGTCGATCACGCGACCCAGGCGCCCCGACTGGGGCACGGCCTCGTGTTCCTCGCGCGGAATGGCTTCGGATGCGTCCATCATGTCCTCCTCCCTGGAAGGGACCGGGCGCGAACGCCCGATCCTGCGGCGCTTACTGCACCAGGTCCTTTTCGGTCAGGTACGCAGTCAGCGCGTCATAGACCTGCTGCGCCGCGGGCGACTGTCCGGCGACCTTTTCCCATTCGCCCATCGCGATGCCGCGGAACTTGGTGCGCTCTTCGTCGGACCAGTCGTGGACGGTGATCGTCCCGCCGGCCTCTGCCTCCGCCACGGCGGCCGCGTCGGCCTCGGCCAGGGCTGCGACCTGGACGCGGGCGAAATCGCGCACCGACTGCGTCATGACATGCTGCAGGTCCTCGGGCAGGGCGTCCCATTTCTCCTTGTTCATCGAGATCTCGACCAGGGGCATGGAGTGGAAGCCGGGATAGACCGGATGGGGCGCGACCTCGTTCAAGCCCTGGGCCTGGTTGGTCGAAAAGACGCTGTAATCGGCCGCGTCGATGACCTTCTTGTCCAGCGATGTGAAGACCTCGGAGCCGGGCAGGTTAACGGGCGATGCGCCGGCGGCGGCAAAGACCGACTGGACCAGGCCTTCGGGCGCGCGGATCTTGACGCCGGCCAGATCATCGACCCCGTCCAGCGGCACGGCGCTGACCAGCGCCTCCAGGCCCGGCGTGGTGGCGCCGATGAACTGCAGGCCATAGGGGTTCATGATCTGGTTCAGCAGCTCCGCTCCGCCGCCGTTCTCGACAAAATCCAGCATCTGCTCGGGGTCGGACCAGGCGCCGACCGGGTTGCCCATCAGGCCGAAGGCCGGATCGCGTCCCGAGAAATACGACAGGTCGGTCACATGACCGTCCAGGATGCCCGTGGCGATTGCATCCTGGGTTTCGTTATGGGCGACGATGGATTCGACCGGCAGCAGGTCGATGGCGATGCGGCCGCCGGACTTTTCCGCGACATCCGCGGCCCAGCCCTGCTGGAGGACGAAGTTCGGGTTGCCCGACGGGTCGGACGACTGGAAACGGAAGCTGTGATCCTGGGCCATGGCGGGCGCGGCCAAGGCCATCGCGGCGCTGGCCGACATCAGGAAACGGGTCATCTTGGTCATGGTGTCTCTCCTCCGGTTGAAACTGGGCGCGGGTCGGACAGGGCCGCGACCGCGCGGTCGATGATCTGGTCGGGCGGCAGCGCCACGTCGATCCACAGCGCGCCTTCGGCGGCGGGATCGGGGGGCTGCAGCGCGGCCAGCTGGCTGTCGATCAGGCTGGCGGGCATGTAGTGGTCGCGCCGTGCCGCCATGCGCGCCGCGATCAGGTCGCGGTCGCCGTGCAGGAACACGATGTCCATCGCCCCTGCACCGGCCCGCAGCCGGTCACGATGCGCCTGGCTGAGCCCCGAGCAGGCCAGAACGGCGCGATGGGGCGTCGCACGCGTCGCCGCCGCCAGGCGGTCCAGCCAGCCCCACCGCATGTCGTCGGTCAAAGGCAGCCCGGCCCGCATGCGCGCCACGCTGGATTCGTCGTGATACAGGTCCGCCTCGATGAAGCTGCCGCCGATGCGGTCGGCGATGCCACGGGCCACGGTCGACTTGCCCGTGCCGCAGATGCCCATGACCAGAATCGGCCGCGCGTCCATGATGTCTCCTCCCGATGACAGCGCAATCATGGATGACAGCGCTGTCATCGGTCAAGCCTCTTTTCTTTGCGCGGCGATGGCGTAATCTGCGCGTGTCATGAACAAAACCTCGCGGATCACCCTGTCTGATGTGGCGCTGGCCGCCGATGTCAGCCCTATCACCGTGTCGCGCGCGCTGCGGGACCCGTCCAAGGTCTCGCCGCTGGCCCGCGACCGGATAGACCGGGCCATCCGCGAACTGGGCTATGTGCCGAACCCTGCGGCGCGCGCGCTGGCATCGGGGCGCACCGATATCGTGGGGGTCATCATCCCGTCGGTCAGCAACAACGTGTTCGCCGACGTGATGCGCGGCATCGACGAAGGTCTGCAGGGCAGCCCGCTGATCGTGCAACTGGGCACCACGCGCTATTCCCCCCTGACCGAGGAGCAGCTGATCCGCGTGTTCCTGTCACAGCGCCCGGCCGGATTGATCGTCGCGGGCCACGATCAATCCCCCGCCGCCCGCGCCCTGCTGGCCGGGGCGGAATGCCCGGTCGTGCAGATCATGGAGGTCGGCCCCGACCCCATCGACCTGGCCGTCGGCCTGTCGCATTTCGACGGGGCACGGGCCGCCGCCGAGCATCTGCTGGCGCAGGGATACCGCGCGCCGGCCTTTCTGGGTGCTCAGATGGACCCGCGCAGCCAGCGCCGCCTGGCAGGGTTCCGCGCCTGCCTGGAGGCCGCCGGGCTGGGGGGCGACGATCCCGTCGTCACCACACCCGAGCCGTCCTCGGTCAGCCTGGGGTGCCGGCTGTTCGCGGATCTGATGGCGCGCCTGCCGCAGACGGATGCGGTCCTGTGCAACAACGACGATCTGGCGCTTGGCGTCCTGTTCGAGGCGCGTCGACGCAACATCGCCGTGCCCACCCGCCTTGGCATCTGCGGGTTCAACGACCACGAGATGATGTCCGCGGCCGAACCGCCCATCACCTCGGTCGCAACCGATCGACGGGCGATGGGCGCTCAGGCGATCCGCCTGATCCGCGCGCGCCTGGCCGGACAGGATGCGCCCCGCGGCCATGCGGTCGACCTGGGGTTTCAGCTGATCCCCCGCGCAAGCACGCGCCGCAACCGTGCCAGTGCCGATCGGCCAACCTGACGGCCCCTCTGTCGGACATGACCAGCCTTGCACATGCTGCAAAACTGCCATTTCATGGATCGAAACGGATGGGAGGATGTCATGACCCTGAGGCCGCTGTACCGGACGCGGTTCCTGCTGACCCTGGGGGGCCTGTGCTTGGCCCTGCCCGGCGCGCTGCAGGCGCAGGACTATCCGCATGCGGACGAATCCATCGGCACGGTCGAGGACGTCTATGACGGCCACCTGACGCCGGACCTGGCGGTCAGCACCTTCCGCAACATCGACCGGCTGTTCCCCACCCGGACCATCCCGGCCGGCGACACGCCCCGCGACCTGCCGGAGGCCTTGGTCGATCTGCCGGAAATGGTGACCTATCAGGTCGATGACGCAACCTATGACCTCTACGACTTTCTGTCGCTGGACAATGTCACCGGGATGATCGTGCTGAAGGACGGCAAGGTCGCCTACGAGACCTATCAGCGCGGCAACACGGCTGACACGCGCTGGATGTCGATGTCGGTGGCCAAGTCGATCACCTCGACCCTGGTCGGCGCGGCGATCGTCGATGGCCATATCGGCGGCGTGGACGACATGGTGGTCGATTACGTCCCCGCACTGGCAGGCAGCGCCTATGACGGGGTCAGCATCCGCGACATCCTGCTGATGGCGTCGGGCGTCGACTGGAACGAGACCTATACCGACCCCCAGTCCGACCGCCGCGACCTGCTGCGTGCGCAGATCGAACAGCGCCCCGGCGCCGCGATGGAGGTGATGGCCGCCCTGCCCCGCGCGCACGAACCCGGCACCCACCACACCTACTCCACCGGCGAGACGCAGGTTCTGGGCGAGGTCGTCCACGGCGCGGTCGGCAAGCCGTTGTCTGACTATCTGGCGGAAAAGATCTGGCAGCCCTATGGGATGGAGGCCGACGCAAACTGGTGGCTGGACAGCCCCGACGGGGTCGAGATCGGCGGCAGCGGCCTGTCCGCAACCCTGCGCGATTTTGCCCGCTTCGGTCAGTTCTTCCTGGAGGGCGGGGTGATCGACGGCAGCACCATCCTGCCGGACGGATGGACAGAGACTGCTGGCCAACCACAGAAGCTGAAAAGCGGCGAGACGATCGATTACGGATACATGTGGTGGCCGGGCTGGACCGAACCGTCCATCGCCGACGGTGCCTTTGCCGCCATCGGCATCCAGGGGCAGAACATCTACATCAACCCCACGCGGAACGTCGTCATCGCGACGCACATGGCGCAACCGAAGCCCGTCGGACGCGAACCGGTCGATCCGCTGGTCGTGTTCGACGCCATCTCTGAGGCCTTGAAGTAATGGTCGCGCGGCCGTCTTTTGTCCTCAGGCCGTCACAGGAGAGCTGCGCCCGATCATTCGAAGTCCAGACCAGGTCCGTTGAAAGGAAAGGCGTATCATGATCGATGACACGGATCGAAAGTACCTGCAGCGCTGTGTCGACTTGGCATCCGAAGCGCTGGACCGCGGCAACGAGCCCTTCGGATCGGTGCTTGTGTCGTCTGAGGGTGAGGTGCTGTTCGAGGACTACAACCGCATCGGCGGGGGTGACCACACCCAGCACCCGGAGTTCGCCATCGCCCGATGGGCTGCAAACAACATGGACATTCAGGATCGCGCCAAGGCCACGGTCTACACGTCTGGCGAACACTGTCCGATGTGCGCCGCCGCCCATGGCTGGGTGGGGCTTGGTCGAATCGTCTATGCAAGCTCTGCAGCCCAGATGACGGCGTGGCTTTCCGAACTGGGCGTCCCCGCGTTCCGAGTTCGCCCGCTGCCCATCCGCGACGTGATCAGCGATACGCCGGTCGACGGCCCTGTCGAGGAGTTTGCACAACAGGTCCGCGCTCTCCATGTCCGGTCGCACATCCGCTGATTTCCAGGGGTAAGAGCCAAGGCCGACCCTCTAGCAACTTTTTGTCCCATTTATAACCAAAGTCTTTCAACGAGGGCCGTTCGCAATGACCTGCCACTGAACTTTCATCCAGTTGCGACCGGATTTCGGTTGGTAGTTATGCCGGTTGGCGCGGCTTGAGCAATCGCCCGGCGCGCGGAACCCTCATCGCGTGCAGCGGGTAGGGCAGTTGCGGTTGGTCAGGTGCAGGGCGAAGCCTGCGGGGGTTTTGTAGCCAAAGTGCGCAATGCGGACGCGCGGTGTTGTAATCGGTCCCCCATGCCGCCATCAGTTCGCGGGCATGGGTGAGGTTGCGGAACAGAGCGTCGTTCAGAAACTTGTCCCGTATCTGGCCGTTCAAGCATTCTACGAAGCCGTTCTCCATTGGCTTGCGGGGGGCGATGTCGTGCCATGCAACCTTGGCGTCGGGGCACCACGTCAGGATGGCGTTGGGGGTCAGCTCTGTCGCATTATCGCTGACGATCATCCCGGGCTTGCTTCGCCGTTCGACCAGCGTCGTCAGTTCCCTGGCGACACGGCGGCCCGAGATCGATGTGTCGGGGATCGCGGCCAGGCATTCCCCTGTGACGTCGTCCACTACGTTCAGCACCCTAAACCGCCGTCCGCAGGCGAACTGGTCATGCACGAAGTCGAGGGACCAGTGGGCATTGGCGCACGCCTTAATCAGGATCGGGGCCCTCGCGCCGAGCGCCTTACGGCGCGCTTTGCGTTTGCGGACGGTTAGCCCTTCCTCGCGGTAGAGCCGCTAGATGCCCGACAGCTCCCCCTTACGTCGCCGCAGCACAAAAAGCTGCAGATACCCAAAGCGACGCCGCTCATTGGCCAGATCTTGCAACCGACCCTGCAGCGCCGTGTCAGGTGCGCGTCGCGACTGGTAACGCACCATCTTCCGGTCTGCCGCAGCAATCTGGCACGCCCGGCGTTACAACAGCCCAAACAGGGCTTTCAGATGCGCGACAGCATCGCGCTTCGCGGCGGGCGCTACCATTTTTCTGACAGTAGTTCCTTCATCGCCGCAATGTCGAGCATCTGCTCTGCCACCAACTTCTTCAGCTTGGCGTTCTCATTCGGCGCTATGCGTCTCATTCCAGCGTGTTCAACCGCTTGGTCTCGGACACTATCATCCCGGAATACTTCGCCTTCCAGACATAAAACGTGCCTTCCAACATTCCATGCTTGCAGCACAGATCAGCGCATTTCGTGCCTGCCTCGTACTTCTATAAGGTCCCGATGATCTGCTGATCGCTTCCCTCACTCCCTGCCTTGCGGCTCCACCCGTCTTTGGGTGATCGATACTGCGTGGAGATCGCTCGGCTGGCGGAAGCGCTGCAGAGGCTGTCCACGCGGCCTGTGGCGACGGGGATTTTGCCGGGTCTGATCTGTAATATCCGGATGATGCCAGAGACTACCGCGCCGGGCGCCCACGGTTTTCCAGTTCTGGGGTAAGCGTCCGGTCTGACTGCCCTGCCGCGCTTGGAGAGTGACGGATAGTGTCCACTATGGATGGTGGACACTATGGGGTGGCCCGTGGCGCGTCGGACAAAGCGGCTCTGGACGGACGAGGAGAAGCGGACGATCTGCTTTCAGACGACTGCGCCTGGCGTTTCGGTTGCTCAGGTCGCGCGGCGTTACGCGGTCAACGCGAACCTGATCTTCAAATGGCTGCGTGATCCACGCTTTGCGCCCGAGGCTGAGGCGGGCTCGAGTTCGCTCGGGGATGCGTCGTTTCTTCCGGTCGAGATCGTGCAGGATGTCAGGGCAGCCCCGGCTGTCCCTGATGTGCCGGTCGCCGAGGTGAGCCGGATCGAGATCGAACTTGCCGGCGGGCATCGGATGCGGATCACGGGCCGCTATGATCCCGAGGCTTTGGCACGGCTGATCCGGGGCCTGACGGCGTGATCCCGGTGCCTGCCAACACGCGGGTCTGGCTCGCGGCCGGGGTCACGGACATGCGCAAGGGCTTCGCGGCGCTGGCCGCGCAGGCCGAGGCGGTGCTGAAGCAGGATCCGTTCGCCGGGCATCTCTTCGTCTTCCGGGGTCGGCGCGGCGATCTGGTGAAGGTGATCTGGTGGGATGGCCAGGGCGCCTGCATGTTCATGAAGCGTCTGGAGCGGGGGCGTTTCGTCTGGCCCTCGGCAACGGAGGGCAGGATCGCCCTGACGGCCGCGCAGTTGGCGATGCTGCTGGAAGGGATCGACTGGCGGACCCCGCAGCGGACCTGGCAGCCGCTGGCGGCCGGATAAGGGACGGGTCCGGATCGTTGAGGATTCCCAGCCGGAATCCACCACGATAAGCTCGTCTCATGCTCGACGAGCCCGCCATCCTGCCGGAAGATCCCGAGGAGCTGCGCAGCTTCACGGCGCGGCTCGTGGCCGAGGTGAAGGCTCAGGCGATCCTGATCGAGAAGCTCCGGCACCAGCTTGCGGGGCACCGGGCGCACCGGTTCGGCACCTCCTCCGAGACTGCGGAGCAACTGCAACTGGCGCTGGAGACCAGCGAGATCGCCGCCGCCGCGATGATCGCGCGGATGAAGCTGCCAGACGTCGAGGAGAAGGACCGGCCGAAGCGTCGCCCGATCCCCGACCACATCCCGCGGATGGAGGTGGAACTGAGCCCCGGCACCGATGCCTGCACCGATTGCGGCGGGCGCCTGCGGCGGATCGGCGCGGACGTGACAGAAGAGCTGGAATACGTCCCCGGACGCTTCATCGTGAACCGGATCGTGCGGCCGCGGCTGACCTGTTCGTGCTGCGAGCGGTTCGTCCAGGCACCGCTGCCCTCCCGCCCCATCGAGCGCGGCCGCCCTGGTCCGGGCCTTCTGGCCCATGTGCTGGTGAGCAAGTATGCCGATCACCTACCGCTCTACCGCCAGAGCCAGATCTTCGAGCGCGAAGGGCTGGACCTCGACCGCTCCACGCTGGCCGACTGGGTCGGCAAAACGACCGCGCTGCTGGCGCCGCTGGCCGATGCCATCGGCCGCCATGTCCTCTCGGCCGAGGCGATCTTCGCCGACGACACGCCCGTGCAGATGCTGACCCCGGGCACTGGAAAGACACAAACGGCGCGGCTCTGGACCTATGCCCGGGACGAACGGCCATGGGCCGGGGCGGCGCCCCCGGCCGCCTGGTATCGCTTCTCCGGCGACCGCAAGGGTCAGCACCCGAAGGACCACCTCGCCCGCTTCCACGGCTGGATGCATGCCGATGGTTATGCCGGGTTCGAGGATCTCTATCGGTCCGGCGCGATCCACGAAGTCGCCTGCATGGCCCATGTCAGGCGCAAGTTCGTCGACATCCATCGTGCCCAGGCTTCTCCGATCGCCGAAGAGGCCATCCGCCGGATCGCCCGGCTCTATGCCGTCGAGAAGGAGGCCCGAGGTTTGCCGCCGGACAAGCGTGTCGAGCTTCGTCAGGCCCGCGCCGCCCCGGTCTTCGACGATCTCGAGCTCTGGCTGGCCATGCAACTGACCCGCATCTCGTGCAAGTCGCCGCTGGCTGCCGCGATCCGCTATGGCCTGACGCGGATGGTGCGCATGCGCCCCTATCTCGCCCACGGCATCCTCGAGCTGGATAACAACACCGCCGAACGCGGCATGCGCGCCATCGCCCTCGGCCGGAAGAACTACCTGTTCGTCGGTTCCCAGACAGGCGGAAAGGCCGCCGCCATCGCTTACACCCTGATCGAGACGGCCAAACTGAACGGCGTCGATCCCCAGGCCTGGCTGGCCGACACCCTGGCGCGCCTGCCCGACCACAAGATCACCAGGATCGACGAACTGCTGCCTTGGAGGTGGGCCAACTCATGAGCATTCTCCGCCTCACCGCCGTTCTGGAAGACGTCACGCCCCGCGTCTCGCGGATCCTCATGGTGCCTTCGGATCTGCGCCTGGACCGTCTGCACCTTGTTCTTCAGGCCGCCATGGGCTGGGAGAACCAGCATCTCTACAGCTTTGAGGCAGGATCCCGCCGATGGAGCCTGCCCGATCCCCACCTCAGGCTTGATGCCCTGCCGGCCAACAAGGCCACCCTACAACAGGCTCTCGTGGCCGCAGGACACACTTCGCTCGTCTACACCTACGACTTCGGAGACGACTGGCGACATCATCTGACCGGGGAGCTGACGGACGGCCCCCTGCCGGGCCAGCTCTATCCACGGCTGGTCGAAGCTGAAGGCCGCTGCCCGCCCGAGGACGTGGGAGGACCTCCAGGCTACGAGCACTTCCTCGAGGCGATCGCTGACCCCGGACACCCGGACCACGATGAACTGACCGAGTGGCACGATGAGCCCTTCGACCCCTCAGTGCCAGACACCGACATGCATCAGTTCGAGGTCCTTAAACTCGCCAAACGGTGGCAACCTCGGAAGAAGTAGGCCCCTATGCCGGACGCTTACGATGAGGCGACTGTGCGCGCTGTCGCTGACGGGGGGCTGAACCGGCCCGGACGGTTGCGTCAGCTTGCCGTCAGCAACGAAAAAGCCCGGCCGTCGCGGGCGGGGCCGGGCCGGTGGGGGGCGGTGGCGGGGCGGGCCCCTTCGAGGCCGAAGCCCTCTGGATGGACTTCCTCCGCTCACCCAAGGTCCGCGGCCTTCGACTGGCGGAACGCAGGGACGCCAGCGGGCACGACGTGCTGGCCTGCACCCGGCCAAGGTGTTCAGGGCCCATCCCAGGCCGCGCCCACGGACGGGAAAGTCTCTCATGCTCTCCGAAGTCGCGCCTGGATAAAGGACCCGTGGCAGGTCAGAACGGCTGAGCCAAGAGGCGCTACCCTGGTGCTTGCCAGCGTGCCGGCAGCAATGCGCTTCCGAGGGTGCCGACGTTCATGGCGCGCATCCCGCAGCGCCTCTGCGCGGCACCGTGCCGCTGCATTCCTCCTGCTTCGGCAGAGCGGCGTTCGAAGTCGATCCTCTCGCCCGCGGCACATTCCACGAGAACAACAGGACATCAGAAACCTGGGGATGCCGATGGACCCATAGCCCCGCCTTTCGCCCCGAGCCGGCGGTGCATCTCTCCAGCATCGGGGGGTCGAACCCGATCAAACAGCAAGCCTTGGCGCAGATCTGCGCTTGCCAGGACGCAGCCCGCTTGTGCCGCCGCCAGCGCGCCACACCCAAGCCGTCCGCAGCAGGCCCGACCGAGCCATGGTCCAGGGCCTCCGCTCACTTCGCAGCGGACAGGAAGGTGTCGATCGCCGCGGCCGCACGATCACGCAGACCCGCGTCGAACCTCAGTGCAGAGAAGGCGGCGCGGTCCTGCTGGTCAAAGCCGTGATCGGCGTCCGGCAGGACCTCGACTGCGACCCGCGCGCCCCGTTCGCGCAGACGGGCGGCCATGCTCTCGCAGTCGGGGGTGCTGACGATCCGGTCCTCGGCGGCCAGAACCATCAGGATCGGAGGCGCGCCGGTCCAGTCACCCGCATCGGCGCCGTTCAGCAGCCCGCAGTAGGGATAGAGCAGAATGACCGCCTCGAGGTCCCGCAGCAACTGGGCCGGAGGGGCCGGCCAGTCCCGAAGCGCGGGGGAAACCTCTCCGGTCACGGCAAGGCGCAGGAACTCCATCGTCGCCCATCCGCCATGCGAGGCCCCCAGCACGATCCTGCCGCCCGGCGGCAGCGCCGGATCGGCCAGTGCGACGGCCAGATCGCCCGCACGCTCTGCACCGGGCAGGGCCTGTCCCGCGCAGACCAGCCGCCATGCCTCGAACCGGTCCAGACCGCGGGGGCCGTGACTGTCTAGGATCAGCGTCCGGTATCCGCGGCCTGCAAGCCGGCCGGCCCAGAAGTCCATGTTGTCATGGACCCCGTCGCAGCCCGACAGCACCACCGCGCCGCCGGTCTCGGGGACGCCCAGGGCCGGCGGCCTGACGCGCCAGAAGGGCTCCAGTTGCGCCCGGCGTTCGGCGGGCGTGTCGGGCGCGACGGTCAGCCCCGCCCACTGTCGCCAGGTATTCGCCCCTGTCATCACCAGCAGCAGCAACAGAAGGGCCGCCGTGGCGAATCCCGCGCGCTTCAGCCGTTGCTGCATCCCTGCTGGAACCCCCCGTCGCAATGCGCGGCCAGGCGGGCGCTGTCCGCGGGGGTCCAGCCCTCGGGATCGGTCAGGGCCACCCAAGGACCGATATAGTCATGCGCGTAATAGCTGTGGCCATAGCCCGCGGGGGCATTGGTGGCCAGGATCATGTCCACGACCAGCTGGAACTGCGTCACCAGGGGCGTGAACCTGAGATCGGGCGAGACGTCCGGGGCAGGAGGCTCGCGCATCCAGGCCGGCGCCCGCCAGAGCGATGCAGGCTCGTAGAAGACGATGGGATCGCTGGAATACTGCAGGAACACCAGCCGCATGTCGCCCCAGCCGCCGGGGCCGCCCGCGTCGCGGAAATGGCTGGCAAAGCGGATCAGGCGGCCGTCGCCCACCTCCGGGGCGACATGGGGGCTGCCGGGCTTGCGCTTGGCCGTCGCTTCGTTCCAGCGCGCCGAGGGAAAGGGCGGGCCCGCCCAGAACGCCCCGTTGATGGGATTGTCGAGCAGCGCGAAAAGGTCGGTGCCATACATCGACGCCCAGGCCCCCAGGCTCAGCCCGTGGATATAGAGCCTCGGGCGGCTCTCGCGCGGCAGATCGCGCCAATGACCGTGGATCGTGCTGATCAGCGTCCGCGCCTGATCCAGCCCCGCCCGCGTTTCCAGCAGCAGCGCCATCGGCGATTGCAGATAGGAATACTGGACGGCCACCGTCGCGATGTCGCCCTGGTGCATGTACTCGACCACGTCGAAGCTGCCCGGATCGAGCCAGCCCGTCCCCGTCGGCAGGGCGACGATCAGCACCTTGCGCTCGAAGGCGCCAAGCCGCTGCAACTCGGCAAGCGCGCGGTCTGCGCGCTCTTGCGGGCTGTCGGCCTCGGCAAGGCCCACATAGACCCGGATCGGGTCCAGCGCGGACCTGCCGGAGAATCCGGCAATCGCGCGGGCGTCCGGCCCCTCGGTGACGAAGTCACGCCCCGGCCGCCCCATCGCGCCCCAGTCGATCAGCGAGGCCGCGCTGCCCGGCATCCGCGGGTCCTCGGGCGAGGGGGGCGCGGTGTCGAACAGTTCCTGCGCGGTGGTGAACGAGCGGTCCATCGCCTGGATCACCCGGTCCAGAACGCCGTCGCGGGTGACGATCACCAGCGCGAGCGTCAGAAGCAGCAGGCCCGAGACATTGGCCGTGCGCCGCGGCATGTGCCGGTAAAGCCGCGCCCGAAGGCGGTCGAAGGCCCATTGGATCAGCGCGCCCCCCAGCATCAGCAGCGCGAAGACCAGCAGCGCCACGACCGCCATGCTCGGCACATCGACGCTGTCGAGCAGGTCCATGCCCATCCGGCTGCGGATGCCGTTCTGCCAGTCCCGCGCCCGCGCGAGGCAGAAGATCAGGAACACAGCCACCGGAACGCCCGCGAGCAGATGCACCACCGTGGCGGCCTGCCCGCGCAGGACCGGCAGCTCGACCGCCCGCCACAGCGTCTGCAGCAGCCGCCCGAGCATGTAGCCGAGCGCCGCCACCACCCCGCCCAGCACCCCCTGGACGAGCCAGCCGCGCGGGATCAGCGACGGCGTGAGCGAGGCGGCAAACAGCGCAAGCCCCAGGTAGAACGGGAAAAAGGACATCTTGAGAAACCGTCGCCGATCCATGCAGCCCGCCTGTCGTTCACCTGCCGCAACCTTACCCGATTTCGGCGCAAGCGAAAGGAAAGGCGCGAGAGGACTGGACGGGGTGCCCGGGGCCCTGTTGCGCCCCGTCCAGTCCCCGCCGTCCGCGCGTTCCAGGACGGAACGGCGGCGTTCGAGAAGGGAAGCCAGCCCCCGCGCGGTCGGCTTGCCCCCGGGGATCGTCTCGACGATCTCAGCGGCAGGGACGCAGGCTCCGGGCGGTCTTGTCGGCCACGGCGACGATGACCCGCAGCACCGCATCCGCCGGCGGTGCCAGGGTCCGGTTGCGGTGCCGTCGCGCGCCGCGCGCCGCACGACCCAAGGTCGCGCCGACCACCAGCAGGCGCCCAGGCCCAGCCCGGACGCCGGCCCCCTGCCCGTCACGCAGCCTGCGTAACTCTGTCGTCGCCAGCAGGCGATCCTCAGCCAGGTCCATCACCCGGGCGACAGAAGCGATCTCTTGCACCCTCATCTGCACGAGGGCACGCAGAAAGCCGGCATATGCACCCCTTCATGATGCAACGGATCACCTGCTCCTGCAGGACATGCGGTGCAGTTCACCCGCATGGGCGGGCCGGCGATTCCGTATCCAGGGTGGAGGGAGACCATCGAGGCAAGGCCGTGGCTCGAGCCGATTCCCGTGATAAACTCGATCGCGGACGACCTCCGGCGTCATGGCCCGTCATCAGAAAGGACCATCGCACACAGGAGCCATGGGGTGGTGAAAGGCTGGCAGGATTTCAGATTTTCCGATCGCGCCGAGGCAGGCCGGATGCTTGGAGCGCATCTTGCCGGGCTGTCCCTTGATCAGCCCATCGTCTATGCGCTTCCCCGCGGCGGCGTGCCCGTCGCGCTTGAGGTGTCGCGCGCGCTGAAGTCGCCGCTCGACTTCATCCTTGTGCGCAAGATCGGCGCGCCGGGTGCGCCCGAGCTTGCGCTCGGCGCCCTCGTGGACGGGGCCTCGCCGCAGATGGTCATCAACGAAGAGGTGCGCCGGCACATGCGCGTCACCGACGAGTATCTTCAGGTAGCGTCCACGGGCGTGGTGTAATTTCATCGGCGCTGCCGGTGTAATCCGAGGTGGCCATCGAGGTGTATGGTCGAGGTGGAGTTTCGACGCTTCAACCACGAACCGAACGGAGACCCCGATGACCAAGACCAACATGGACTTGTCCGAGCTTCTGGCAAAGCAGGATCAGGGCGATTTTCTGCGCCTCATTGCCGAGAACGTGCTGCAGCTGATCATGGAGGCCGACGTCGACGGCCTGATCGGCGCTGGCCGCTAGGAGCGCGGCGAGGCCCGCCAGACCTGGCGCAACGGCTACCGCGAGCGCTCGCTCGACACCCGACTTGGCACGCTGAACCTGAAGATCCCGAAGATGCGCTCCGGGGCCTACTTTCCCGGCTTCCTGGAGCCGCGGAAGACGGTGGAGAAGGCGCTGGTCGCCGTCATCCAGGAAGCGTGGATCAACGGCGTCTCGACGCGCAAGGTCGATGAGCTGGTGCAGGCCATGGGCATGACCGGCATCTCGAAATCGTCGGTATCCAAGCTGTGCAAGGACATCGACGAGCGGGTGAACGCCTTCCTCAAGCGCCCCCTTGCCGGCGACTGGCCCTATCTGTGGCTCGACGCCACCTACTTGAAGGTGCGCGAGGGCGGGCGCATCGTCTCGGTGGCGGCAATAATCGCAGTGGCCGTCAACACGGACGGAAAGCGCGAGATCGTCGGCCTGCACATCGGCCCTTCCGAGGCCGAGCCGTTCTGGACGAGTTTCCTGCGCGATCTGGTGCGTCGTGGGCTGACCGGCGTGAAGCTTGTCATCTCCGATGCGCACGAAGGGCTGAAGGCCGCCATCGCGCGCGTGCTCGGCGCGACATGGCAAAGATGCCGGGTTCACGCCATGCGCAACGCGCTCGCCTACGTTCCCAAGGGCCAGCACACCATGGTCGCGGCCGCGATCCGGCAGGCCTTCATCCAGCCCGATCACGACAATGCGGTGCAGACATGGCGGCATGTCGCCGACCAGCTCCGCGCCAGGTGGCCGAAGCTGGGAGCCTTCATGGACGACGCCGAAGCCGACGTGCTGGCCTACATGGCCTTCCCGGCCCAGCATCGCACCAAGCTGCACAGCACGAACCCGCTGGAGCGTCTGAACAAGGAAGTGAAGCGCCGCGCCGACGTGGTCGGCATCTTCCCCAACGAGGACAGCATCGTCCGCCTCATCGGCGCTGTCCTACTCGAAGCCAACGACGAGTGTCAGCTTCAGCACCGATACATGCAGGTCGAGGCCATGGCCGACCTGATCCCGCCAGCAACCGAGGAGGAAAAGACGCTTCAGATTACACCGAAGGCCGCCTGATCATGACGGCCCGGAACCACAACCGAAATTACACCACGTTGACGGCTCTTGGTGGGGGCGGGAAGGTTCAGGTGGTGCCAGATCAGATAGAGGAAGACCTTGAAGTCCTCCTTCATCGGGTCGGCGGGGGTTCCGCTCAACGGGTCTTCATCTCCTTGATGGCGGCCCCCACCGAGATCGTCACGAAGACCGCAACGGGCCACCAGCGGGGGCCGGTGTAGAAGGCGCCAACGCCCACGAGGGCGGCGTCAACGAGGCCGTCGCGCCACCCGCCACCGCGGGTGAGGTCCTTGCGCTCCTTGAGGAGCCAGTAGGCGGCGGCGACACCGAGGCGGGCTGCGGCCGCACTGGCCCCGAGGAGGCCCTGGAGGGCAGCCCCGAGCATGACGTGGCCGAGGCCAATGGTGGCCCAGACATAGCCGCCCTCGGTCCGCTCAGAGGGTGTCAGGACCTCGGACCACAGGCGGCGGACCGCATCACCGACCATAGCTGGCCCGGATCACGCAGCCATTTGAAGATCAGGTTCGCGTTGACCGCGTAACGCCGCGCGACCTGAGCAACCGAAACGCCAGGCGCAGTCGTCTGAAAGCAGATCGTCCGCTTCTCCTCGTCCGTCCAGAGCCGCTTTGTCCGACGCGCCACGGGCCACCCCATAGTGTCCACCATCCATAGTGGACACTATCCGTCACTCTCCAAGCGCGGCAGGGCAGTCAGACCGGACGCTTAC
>NZ_JXYF01000052.1:0-25624 GCF_000967735.1 Paracoccus sp. S4493 | reverse complement strand
GCAGGCACGGCAGGCACGGCCGGGACCTCGGGCGGGGCCTGCACGGCGTCCAGCCCCACCAGGGCGATCTTCAGATAACCGGTGTCGCGCAGCGTGTTCATCACCCCCATCAGGTCGCCATAGGCCACCGCACGGTCTGCGCGCAGGAAGATGCGCTGTTCGCGGTCGCCGCCTGTCGCCGCGGTCAGGGCCGCGGCCAGCGCGCCGGGGGCCACGTCGTCATCGCCCACGGCCAGGCTCAGATCGGGCCTGACGCTGACATAGACGGGCTGCTCGGGGCGTTCGGCCTGGGTCGCGTTCGACACCGGCAGATCGACGTTCACGTCGACGGTCGCCAGGGGCGCGGCCACCATGAAGATGATCAGCAGCACCAGCATCACGTCGATGAAAGGCGTGACGTTGATCTCGTGGTTGTCGGCCAGGTCGTCGGTGTCGCGGATGCCTCCGGCCATGGCCTAGACCCCCGCCGCAGGGCCGCGGCCGCGAAAGTCCAGGTCGCGGCTGACCATCTGCTGGACCCCCGCCGCGGCATGGCCGAGACGCATCCGGTAGCCGGTGACGGCGCGGGCAAAGACGTTGTAGATCACCACGGCGGGGATCGCCGCGACCAGGCCGATGGCGGTGGCCAGCAGCGCCTCGGCGATGCCCGGCGCGACGACGGCCAGGTTGGTCGTCTGCGATTCGGAAATGCCGATGAAGCTGTTCATGATCCCCCAGACGGTGCCGAACAGACCCACGAAGGGCGCGGTCGACCCGATGGTGGCCAGCACCCCCGTACCCCGTGCCATGCGGCGACCGGCTGCGACCTCGATCCGGTCCAGCTGGGAGGCGACGCGCTCCTTGATGCCGTGATCGCCCGCCTGCGCCAGGGCCGGTTCGGACCGGCGGTATTCTTCGGCGGCAGAGCGGATCATGCGCGACACCGGATCGCGGCGGCGCCCGATCCCGGCCAAGGCGTCCGGCAGGGACGGCGCGGCCTGGATGCGCCGCGTGGCAGACGTGACCCGGCGCGAGGCGGCCCACAGCTCGATCAGCTTCACCAGAAGGATCGTCCAGGTGATGACCGACGCCACCGCCAGCCCGATCATGACCCCCTTCACGACCCAGTCCGCAGCCAGGAACATGCCCATCGGCGACAGATCATGCGGCAGGCCGGGGTCGCGTTCGGCCACGACCGGCACCGGTTGCGCCGCATCGGCAGGGTCAGCAGGTATCGCGGTCTGGCCCGGCGCGGCAGGCTGCGCGGGGGACGTGGCTTGCACGCCCGCCGCAGCGTCATCCGGGGTCGCGGCGTCGGGGACGGCCGCAGGCGCCGCGGCGTCGGGCGCAGCCGCCGGTGCGGCCCCGTCGGCGGCGGGTTGCGGGGCGGTAGGAACTGCAGCCTCTGGCTGGCCCTGGGTCGTCGGCACATCCTGGGCCAGGCCTGCACCGGCCAGCGTCGCGGCGACCAGAAATGCGGCAAGCCCCGCGCGAAGCGGCTGTCTGGGCAGATGGGTCATGGCGGTCCTTGCATCCAGTTGGTGTCGGGCAGGCGGGCGCGAAAGGGCGTTGGGCCTGCGGCGGTCCGGGGGGTTATCGGCCCACCAAGCAAAACTGTCAACTATTGGAAGCGCGGTGATGCCTTGTGCCGCCGATGCGGCGGGGCCACAGTCGCGCCATGACATCACCCCCCCGCATCCCCGCCCTGATCCTTGCCGGAGGCCGCGCGACCCGCATGGGCGGCGGTGACAAGCCCCTGATGGCGCTGGCCGGGCGGCCGATGCTGGCGCATGTGCTGGACCGCCTGCGCCCGCAGGCCGGGCCGCTGGCGCTGAACGCCAACGGCGATCCGGCGCGCTTTGCCCGGTTCGGTCTGCCCGTGCTGCCCGACAGCCTGCCTGACCGCCCCGGGCCGTTGGCGGGGGTGCTGGTGGCGATGGATTGGGCGCGGGACCTGGGGGCCGCGCATGTGCTGACCGTGCCGGGCGATTCGCCCTTCCTGCCACCGGACCTGGTGGCGCGGCTGTGGGCGGCGCGGGGGCCCATGGGGCTTGCGCTGGCGGCGGGCGATGATCCGCAGGGGCCGCGCGAACATCCGACCTTCGGGCTGTGGCCCGTGGCGCTGCGCGACGATCTGGCCGCGACGCTGGCCGCAGACCAGCGCCGCGTCCGCCGCTTTGCCGAACGCCATCAGCCGGGGCGTGCGGTCTGGCCGGACGCGGTCTTTGCCAACATCAACACCCCCGCCGACCTGGCCCGGGCCGAGGCGCGTCTTGCCGCGTTTTGACCGGATCGTGGTCCTGGACTGGTCGGCGGCGGGACGCCCGACACGAGGGGCCGATTCGATCTGGATCGGCGACGACCGCGGCCTGCTGGCCAACCCGCCGACCCGGATGGAGGCCCACCACCTGCTGCAGGGATTGGCCGAACCGGGAACGCGGCTGCTGATCGGGGCGGATTTCGCGTTCGGCCATCCGTCGGGGCTGGCGCGCCAGATCACCGGGCGGGCCGATGCGCTGGCGCTGTGGGACCATCTGGACGCGCAGCACAGCGACGACGCGCGCAACTGCAGTAACTATCGTGACGTGGCGGCGGGGCTGAACCGGGCGCTGGATTCCCCGGTCTTCTGGGGCGACGGACGACGGCTGCCCACGCCGGACCTGCCGCGGCTGAGGCCCCCGCCCCATCCCGACCTGAAACCGCACCGCGTGACGGAAACCCCGGCCCCCGGAGGCCCGCGCCCGAAATCGCCCTTTCAGCTGGCCGGCGCGGGTGCGGTCGGTGCGCAGAGCCTGACGGGTATCCCCTGGCTGAACCGCCTGCGCCAGCGGGCGGGCACGGCGGTCTGGCCGTTCCAGCCATGGCAGGACGCGGAACTGGTGCTGGCCGAGGTCTATCCCTTGATGCTGGGGCGGCTGGATGTTGCGGGCTGGCCCTGCCTGGATGCGGCGCAGGTGGGGCTGCTGGCCCGCACGTTGCGTGCGCTGGACGACCGCGACGCGCTGGTGCCGATGCTGGCCCCCGACCCCCGCATCGCCGATCTAGCGGCCGAGGGGCAGATCCTGGGGTTCGGCCATGACGCGGCCCTGCGCGCGGCGATGCCCCGGACGGGCGACGGGCCGGTGCCCTAGGCCGGCGGCGCGGTGGACCGGCCGACGACCAGTTCGGCCTCCAGCAGCTCCTGCACCGGATCACCGGGACCGCCAGTGATCCGGTCGATCAGCAGCGCCGCACAGCGCGCCCCCGCCACCCGCACCGGCGACCGCATGGCGCTGAACACCGGCACCGCATCGCGGTTCGCGTAATAGGACAGGTCGTCATCAAAGGTCAGCACCGACACGTCGCGACCCAGGACCAGCCCCCGCTCTTCGATCGCCTGGCGCACGCCGGTTGCGATCATCGTGGCCGCGCACAGGAACGCGGTCGGCGCCTCGGGGCCCGCCAGCAGGGTGCGGGCCTGGGCATAGCCATAGGCGGCCGTCATCTCTCCGGTGGTCATCAGCGCGGACCGCGGCGCATGGCCCGCATCGCGCAGCGCGCGCAGGTATCCGTCGCGGCGGCGGCGCGCGAAATCCAGCCGTTCGTCCCCGTTCAGCAGCGCGATGCGCAGATGACCAAGCTGCAGCAGGAACCCCGTCCCGCGTTCAAAGGCCCGCAGGTTGTTCACGTCCACCCAGCTGTAGGGACCGTCATGCCCGGTCACCCGCCCATGCACGACATATGGCAGTCCAATCCGGTCCAGCAGCGCGGGGCGCGGGTCGTCATGGCGCGGAAACTGCACGATCACGCCGCCGATCAGCCCCTTGGACGACAGCGCGCGATAGGCGTCGGGCTGATCCTCCTCGGGGACGACGGTCAGGTTGATCTCGAACCGGCGACGGGCGCATTCCTCGCCGACCCCGGCCAGGAAATCGGCATAGATCGGGTTCACGATCTCGTTCCGGCCGCCGATGGGGATCACGCAGCCGATGGTGCTGGCATGGCCCATCGCCAGAAAGCGCGCATGGGCATTGGGCTGATAGCCGTGCTGGCGGGCGGCGGCGACAAGGCGGGCGCGGGTCGCCTCGTTCACCTCGGGGTGGCCGTTCAGGGCACGGCTGACCGTGGTCGCGGACATGCCCACCAGCTTGGCGAAATCCTTGAGCTTCATCGTCTGCACGGGCCATCGGGCTGCGGCGCGGTGTCGCGCCGGGATGCGGGGGCCCTATCCATGGCGCGAACGCGCGCCCATGGCAACCGCCGCGCCACCCTGCACGTTGACAAACGCGCACAACGCGCCAACCTGCACCCCGCGCCCCAGCAGAAAGCCCTGCCCATGCCGAACCGCACCCTTGCCCTTCTGGTCCTGCTGGCGGCGGTGGCCTTTGCCGTCTCTCCGCTGCTGTTCCCGGGCTTTGCGGGCTACGATCCCGACCGCTTTCCGATTCCCCAGCCGGACCCGCCGATCCAGCCTGCGGGCTGGGCCTTCTCGATCTGGGGCCTGATCTATCTGTGGCTGATCGCCGGCGCCGCCTTCGGACTGTGGCGCCGTGCCGACGACGAGGGCTGGCTGCCGCTGCGGGCGCCGCTGCTGGTCAGCCTGGTCGTCGGGTTCTTCTGGTTGCCGGTGGCGCAGCGCCTGCCGGGGCTGGCCACGCTGATGATCATTGCGATGCTGGTCAGTGCCATCGTCGCGATGATCTGGGCCGGTCGCCGCGACCGCTGGCTGGAGGGGCGGCCCATCGCGCTTTACGCGGGCTGGTTGACGGCGGCGTCGGGCGTGTCGGTTGGGATCTGGCTGGGCGGCCACGGCTGGCTGTCGGCCCAGACCGCCGCGATCCTGTGCCTGATCGCGGTCAGCGCGCTGGCACTGGCGGTCCAGTCGCTGCGCCCGCGCGAATGGGCCTATTCCGCGGCCGTGATCTGGGCGCTGGCCGGGATCGTCGTCGCCAACTGGGGCGCCGGAAACTGGCCCGTGATCCTGATCGCGACCCTTGGCGCCGCCGCGCTGGCGGGTCGCCTTGCCACCGCCCGATGAGTTGACCCGCACCCAAGGAGAAAGCCCATGAGACGCCGCCTTTTCCTGTCCCTTGCCACCGCCCTGCCCGCCCTGGGCCTGACCCGCGCGCGGGCAGAGGACGTGCCGCATTTCACCTTTCCGTCCGTTGACGGGGGCAGCTATGACACCGCCCACTGGCGCGGCAGCCCGGTGCTAATCGTGAACACCGCGTCCATGTGCGGGTTCGCGGGCCAGTTGGCCGACATGCAGGCGCTGCACGACGCCTATGCCCCGCGCGGGCTGGTGGTGCTGGCCGTGCCGTCGGACGATTTCAACCAGGAACTGGCCAGCGGCGCCGAGGCCAAGGAATATTGCGAGCTGCAATATGGCCTGACCCTGCCGATGACCGACATCCTGCACGTGGCCAAGGGGGACGTGCACCCGTTCTATGCCTGGGCGCGGGCGCAGACGGGATTCGTGCCGCAGTGGAACTTCAACAAGGTGCTGCTGGACCCGCAGGGCCGCATCGCGGGCACCTGGGGGTCGTTCGTCAAGCCGGGCGGGCGTCAGATCATGGGCGCCGCGTCGCCCTATCTGACCTGATCACCACGGCACCCGCGCGCCCTTCCAGTCCCAGAAGCTGCCGGTATCGTCGGTCGTCAGCCCGTCGATCACCGCCAGCAACGCCTCGGCGCTGCGGTCGGGGGTGATGGTCGGATAGCGGGAGGCGTATTTCGCGGTCAGCGGCGTCTCGACCGTGCCCGGATGCAGCGCGACCAGGATCGCGTGACGGTTCCGGCGGCGGTATTCGATGGATGCGGTGCGGATGATCTGGTTCTGCGCCGCCTTGGCCGCGCGATAGCCGATCCAGCCGCCCAGGTCGTTATCGCCGATCGAGCCCACACGCGCCGACAGCGACGCGAGCACCGCCCGCCGGTCCCGCGCCAGCAGCGGACCAAAGGCCTGGATCGCCAGCGCGACCCCGGTGGCGTTCAGCGCGAACTGTCGTGCCATGGCGTCCGCATCGACCGCGTCCAGCGACTTTTCCGGCTGGTGCCCGTCGATGACCAGCGCGCCCGTCGTGTTCACGATCAGGTCAAAGGACTGCCCCGCCAGCCGCCCGGCGTGTTCCGTGACCGTGTCGGGCCGCGTCAGGTCCATCCCGTCGGCGGATCGCGACAGGCCCGTGACCTGCGCCCCCTGCGCCTCCAGCCGCGCGGACAGCGCCCGCCCGATGCCGCCCGTCGCCCCCAGGATCAGCGCGCGCGTCACGATTTCACCTCCTCATAGGCCGTCAGGGCGCGGGCACGGCCCTCGGCCAGCGAGATCCGCGGCATGGCGCGTTTCGTCAGGTCAAGGTCCCAGACCCGCGGAATGGCCGCCGCGAATTCCCGGGCGCCGGGCGCGTCGGGGCGCATCCAGTGGTCCTGGTACTGGCTCTTGCCGTCGAACTTCTCGGCCTGTGTCTCCGGATTGAAGATCCGGAAATAGGGCGAGGCATCCGGCCCGCAGCCCGCCACCCATTGCCAGTTCATGGCGTTCGACGCAGCGTCCCAATCGGCCAGGCAATGTTCGAACCACGCAAGCCCCACGCGCCAGTCGGTCAGCAGATGTTTCGTCAGATAGCTGGCGGTGATCATCCGCACGCGGTTGTGCATCCGCCCCGTGACGTACAGCTCTCTCATCCCGGCATCGACGATGGGCACGCCGGTGCGGCCCCGCCGCCAGGCCTCGGCGTCGTCATTGTCGGCGCGCCAGGGAAAGTCGTTCCACTCCTTGCGCCAGCAGCTGCGGTCCATGTCGGGCGTCTCGAACATCAGCTCGCGCGCGAACTCGCGCCAGCAGACCTCGGACAGGAACGGCTCGATCCCCGGAATGCCCTGCTCGAACTCTCCGCGGCAGCGCGACCAGATGCGCCGGGCGCTGATCTCTCCGACGGCCAACGCATCGGACAGGCCCGACGTGGCCTGGGGACGCCAGGGATGGTTGCGGTCCTGCTTGTAGCCCGCGACGTCGCCCGACATGAACTCCTCCAGCCGGGCATGGGCCTCCTCCTCTCCGGCGCGGACATGGGCGGCCATGACATCCCAGCCCCGTTCCATCGCGGCGCGGGCCTCGGGCCAGTCGGTGCCGTCGCTGTCGGGCCAGGCATCGGGTGCGGACAGCGACGGTGGCGCCAGGGGCGGCGCGATGTCCACCTGTCGCACCGCCTTCCAGAACGGAGAGAAGACCTTGTAGACCCCGCCCGACCCGGTCAGTACCGACCCCCGAGGCACCAGGTCGGCCAGGTCGTGCAGATGCAGCCGCGCCCCGCCGCGTTCGACCACCTCTGCCAGCCCGTCGTCTGAGGCGAAGGGAAACCCCACCGTGGTGTGCACCGCATCAGCCCCGGTTTCCTGCAGGACCTGTTCCAGCACCTTGGCCGGATCGCCCCGCCGCACGATCAGCCGGCTGCCGATCTTGCGCAGCGCGCGGTCCAGCGGCGCCAGCGCCATCGCCTGGCGCTGCGCGCTGGCGGGCCGGTCGCTTGCCTCGCGCGGGTCCAGGATCACCAGCGGGATCACCGCGCCCGCGGCGGCGGCCGCGACCAGCGCCGGGTGGTCGTCCAGCCGCAGAACCCGCCTGAACCAACAGATGACCGTCATCGCATTCTCCCTTGATGCCCGGATGATCACGCGCCAGCGGCGATATGGTTTCATCGCCCGTGCCGCGTGCAAAGAAAACGCGCGGCATTGTCACACCGGGCCGGGGTGGTATAGCTGAAACCCCGCCCGCCCATAAGGCCCACAGCCCTTGTCCGATCCCAGCTTTCCCCCCGGCTTCGTCTCGCTTGTCTCGGCGGGTCCGGGCGATCCCGACCTGCTGACGCTGAAGGCCGCGCGCAGGCTGGCCCATGCCGACGTGGTGCTGTTCGACGACCTGGCATCCGGGCCGGTACTGGACCATGCGGGCCCGCAGGCCGACCTGATCGCCGTGGGCAAGCGGGCGGGCCGCCCGTCGGCGAAACAGGACGCGGTGAACGCGCTGATCGTGCAGCATGCGCAGGCAGGGCGCCGCGTCGTGCGCCTGAAGTCGGGCGACAGCGGCATCTTCGGCCGGCTGGAGGAGGAGCTGGTGGCCCTGACCGCCGCCGGCATTCCCTGGGAGATCGTGCCCGGCGTCACCTCGGCCAGTGCCGCGGCGGCGGCGATGGGCATGCCGCTGACCCGGCGCCTGACCGCGCGGCGGGTCCAGTTCGTGACCGGTGCCGACATCACCGGGCAGCTGCCCAGCGACATCAACTGGGCCGCGCTGGCCGACCCGCTGACCACGACCGTGGTGTTCATGGGCCAGCGCAGCTTTCCCAAGATGGCACAGGGGCTGATCGACCACGGCCTGCCCCCCGACACCCCCGCCCTGCTGGCCGAGGCCGTTGGCCATCCCGGCCAGCGTCTGCTGCCTGGAACGGTGGCGTCGCTGGCCGATCTTCTGTCGCGCGACGGGCCGGCCAGCCAGCCGGGGCTGATCCTCTATGGGCCGCTGGCGCTGCCCGCCTGAGGGTTCCCGCCCCGGCGCGGGCCTTTGCCTAAAATGCACGTCAAGCAAGACTGGCCAGGCGGCGCGGTTAAGACCATCTTAACACCTGCCCCCTGTTCCCGGCGCCGATGGCCGGACAACCCGCAGTATTACCATGATCGTGTATCGCCACGTGACGACCTTTGGCGTCACGGAACAACGCTGGCTGTCCAATCTGACCGACCTCGAAATCGTCGAGGCCGACGGCCGCCTGCTGCTGGTGGCGGCGAACCAGGTCCGGGGCGGGATCAGCACCTATGCGATCAGCGACCCCGCGGCCCCCATCACCATGCTGCGCACCCGCCCCTATCTGGCCGACTTCACCTATCAGGGACCGCCGCAGATCACCGCGATCCACATGGGTGGCGACACGCTGATCCATGTGGGCCAGATGGGCGGGGCCAGCAACCTGGGCGTGACGCTGCGCGGCGACATCGGGGCGATGTCGACCTTTGGCTGGCTGTTCGGCACCAGCCTGGGTCCGCAGGTGACGGCCCTGGGCCAGGTGGACACGGGCCAGGCGCAGGTGCTGTATTCGGCGCAGGGCGGCGGGCTGACGCTGACCACCCACCGGATGGGCGCGGACGGCGCGCTGGTCCGGGCAGGCCAGGCCACCATCGCCACCCCGGCGGGCACGACCGACGCGAACCTGGACAAGATCACCGATGTCAGCGTGGACGGGCAGCGGATCCTGATCTCGATCTCGGGGAACGGGAACTTCATCGCGACGCATCTGGTGTCGGCGTCGGGCGCGCTGACGCCGGGCATGGTGCACGGGGCGGACCGCGGCACCGGCTATGACGTGCCATCCGACGTGGACGCGGTGCAGTTCGGCGGCCGCACCTATGTGGTGATGGCGGCGACGGGGTCCGGGACGCTGACCGTGTTCCGCCTGACCGCCGACGGGCGGCTGACCACCGTCGACCATGTCCTGGACGAGGGGACGACCCGGTTCCAGAACGCCACCGCGCTGGAGACCGTGGTCCTGGGCGGGCGGGCCTTCGTCTTTGCGGGCGGGGCCGATGACGGGATCAGCGTGTTCACCATGCTGCCCGACGGGCGGCTGCTGCACCTGACCACCATCATCGACACCGACGCGATGACCCTGGCCGATGTCACCGACATCGAGGCGCGGGTGATCGACGGCCGCATCCTGCTGTTCGTCGGTTCCGGGACCGAGACGGGCGTGACGCAACTGGTCTTCGAGCCCGGCCCGATCGGGGCCACGGCCACGGCGGGGGCGGGCACCGCGCGTGGCGGCACCGGGGGCGACCTGCTGGTCGCCGGCGCCGCCACCACCCGGATCGAGGGGGGCGACGGCAACGACATCCTGGTTGCGGGCGCGGGCCCGGTGACCCTGGTGGGCGGCGCGGGGGCCGACATCTTCGTGCCGTCGCGGGTGACCGGGCGGATCACCATCCTGGACTATGACCCCGCGGTGGACCGGCTGGACATGTCGATGCTGGGCAACATCCGCAGTGTCTGGCAACTGCGCTTCATCCCCACGGCGAACGGGGTGATGATCATCTATGGCGACACCATCCTGGACATCACCACCCGCACCGGGCGCGGCCTGACCGCGGCCGATTTCTCGAACGCGCTGTTCCCGGTGGGCCACTATCTGGCGCCCGAGACCGACCCCGTGGTGACGCCCCCCGTCCCGCCCCCCTCGACCGAGGCGCTGTGGATCTTCGGTACGGCGGATGCCAATCACCTGATCGGCGGGGCCCGGCGCGAACAGATCATGGCCGGGGCGGGCAACGACACCGTCTCCGGCGGCGCGGGCGACGACACCTTGCGCGGAGAGGCGGGCAACGACTATCTGCGCGGCGGCGACGGCCATGACAGCCTGCATGGCGGCCCGGGCCGCGACACGCTGTTCGGGGATGCGGGCGACGACCTGCTGCACGGCGACGATGACGACGACCTGCTCTATGGCGGCGACGGAACGGACACGCTGCATGGCGATTCGGGCAACGACACGCTGTATGGCGGGGTGGGCAACGATCGGCTGTCGGGGGGGGACGGCAACGACGTGCTGTCCGGAGAGGCGGGCAACGACTGGCTGGAGGATCTGTCCGGCAACAACCGCCTTCTGGGCGGGGACGGTGATGACACGCTGATCGCCGGGGCCGGGATCGACTACCTGGACGGCGGCGCAGGCCATGACAGCCTGCAGGCGGGCGACGGGCGCGACACGCTTCTGGGCGGGGATGGCGACGATCGGCTGTTCGGCGATGGCGGCGATGACCTGCTGATCGGCGGGGCGGGCAACGACCACCTGGAGGGGGGCGACGGCACAGACCGCCTGTCAGGCGGCACCGGCCGCGACACCCTGCTGGGCGGGGTCGGCGACGATGTCCTGGAGGGAAACGAGGATGACGACCAGCTCGACGGCGGCGAGGGCAACGACACGCTGTTCGGCGGGACGGGGGGCGACCGCCTGCTTGGCGGTGCCGGGCATGACGTGCTGTGGGGCGGTGACGGCAACGACATGCTGTGGGGCGGCGATGACCAGGACACGTTGTGGGGCGGCTGGGGCTGGGACACGCTGTACGGCGATAGCGGCAACGACGTCCTGAACGGCGAGGGCGGCAATGACATGCTGTTCGGCGGCACGGGCGACGACCGCCTGTTCGGCGGATCCGGCAACGACCGCCTGTTCGGAGAGGACGGCAACGACCTGTTGATCTCGATGGTCGGATGGAACGTGCTGGACGGCGGCACGGGCAATGACACGCTGACCGCGGGGATCGGGCGCGACCGCCTGATCGGCGGTGTTGGCAATGACGTCCTGCAGGGCGGAGCGGGCGACGACACGCTCGATGGCGGGGCGGGCAACGACCGCATGAACGGCGGCCCCGGGCATGACCGCATGTTCGGCGGCACGGGGTTCGACCTGCTGATGGGGGGCGGCGGCAACAACGTCATGTCCGGCGGCATGGGCAACGACACCCTGCTGGGCGGCGGCGGCAACGACTGGATGAACGGCGATCTGGGCAATGACATCCTTCGCGGCGGGGCCGGCAACGACCGCATGTCCGGCGGCGCGGGGGCGGACCGCCTGTTCGGAGAGGCCGGCAACGACCGCATGTTCGGGGATGCCGGCGACGACGTCATGGATGGCGGCATCGGGGCGGACTGGCTGGTCGGCGGGCTGGGCAACGACCGCCTGAACGGCGGCTGGCACAACGACACGCTGGACGGGGGCGCGGGCAATGACTGGCTGTCCGGGGGCCCGGGCAACGACCTGCTGCGCGGCGGGCCGGGGTCGGACCGGATGCTGGGCGGGCCGGGCAACGACGTGCTGGTCGGCGGGACGGGCAATGATGTGATGCAGGGCGGCGCGGGGCGCGACACGTTCCGGTTCTTCGGCGCGATGGACAGCCCGCGCCGTGCCCCCGACCTGATCACCGATTTCCGGACGGGCGAGGATCTGCTGGACCTGCGCGCGATGAACCTGGCCTATGCCGGGTCGGGCGGGCATCAGGGCCTGCGATCCCTGCGGTGGGAGCATGTGGGCCAGCAGACGCACCTGCTGATCGACGTGAACGGTGACCGACAGGCCGACATGCTGATCCGGCTGGACGGTCGGCTGTCGCTGGACGGCGACGACTTCCTGCTCTAGCGCGCCAGCCGCGCCGCGGCCCAGGACGCGGCCTCGGCCACGACCGGATCGGCGTCCCCGGTCAGCCCCCGCGCCACGGGTGCCAGCGCGGCGTCGCCGGAATTGCCGATGGCGTACAGCACGTTCCGGACAAAGCGGTCGCGCCCGATCCGCTTGATCGGCGACCCCGAAAACCGCGCCCGGAACGCCGCGTCGTCCAGTCCCGCCAGCTCCGCCAGCGGCGGCGCATCGATGATCCCCCGATAGCGCATCTCGGAGCCTGCCTGCGCGAACTTGTTCCACGGACAGACCGCCAGGCAATCGTCGCAGCCATAGATCCGGTTACCCATCAGCGCCCGCAGGTCGGGGTCCACCGGCCCCTTGTGCTCGATCGTCAGGTAGGAGATGCAGCGCCGCGCATCCAGCTGATAGGGCGCAGGAAAGGCCCCGGTCGGACAGACGTCCAGACAGGCGCGACAGGAGCCGCAATGACTGACCTGCGGCGCGTCCGGTGGCAGCGGCATGGTCGTGAAGATCGCGCCCAGAAAGAACCAGCTGCCCAGATCGCGCGACAAAAGGTTGGTGTGCTTGCCTTGCCAGCCCAGGCCCGCGGCCTGCGCCAGGGGCTTTTCCATCACCGGCGCGGTGTCGACAAAGACCTTGATCTGGTGCCCCGACTCGGGCGCCGTCTCCAGCAGCCAGCGCCCCAACCGCTTCAGCCGCTTCTTGACCAGGTCGTGATAATCGCGCCCCTGCGCATAGACGCTGACAGCGGCGCGGTCGCGCTGATCCAGCACCGCCAGCGGATCGCCCTCGGGGGTGTACAGCTCGGCCAGCATCACCACCGACCGGGCCTCGGGCCACAGCGCCGCCGGATCGCCGCGCCAGCCCATGCGTTCGGCCATCCAGCCCATCTGCCCGTGCCGCCCTTGGGTCACGAAATCCGCCAGCCGACCGGCCAGGTCCGGCACGCCGTCCGGCCGCATGACGCCCATCGCGGCAAATCCCACTGCGCGCGCCTCGGCCTGCATCCGGGCCTTCTGCTTTGCCCAAATACCCCGGGGGGGATCGCCGTCAGGCGATGGGGGGCTGGCCCCCCCGCCCTCAGCCGAAGTCAAGCTCGGCATAATGCGGCGCAGGATGGATGCCCGGCACCTGGTCAGCCAGGACCGACCGGAACGCGGGGCGGGACTTGATGGTCGCATACCAGTCGCGCAGACCCTCGGACCGGTCCCAGTCCACGTCCGAGATGTAATCCAGGCACGAGAAATGCGCGGCCGCCGTGAAATCCGCCAGGCTCAGCGTGTTGCCCGCCAGCCAGCGCCGCGTCTCCAGCAGGGAAGACAGATAGTCGATGTGGTCCTTGACCGCGCGCAGCCCGTCCTTGACCACGCGGCTGTCGGGATACCCGGACCGGGTGATCTTCTTCCAGACGCGCTCGTTCAGGATGGGCTGGGTGACCTCGGTGTGGAACTTGTCGTCGAACCAGGCACACAGGCGGCGCACCTCGTGACGCTCCAGTGGGGTCTGCGGCATTAACGACGGGGCGGGCACCGCCTCGTCCAGGTATTCGATGATCGCCTGGCTTTCCGCCAGCAGGTTGCCGCGATAGCGCAGCACCGGCAGCTTGCCCGCCGGGTTGCGGCGCTTCAGATCGGGTGATCCCTCCCAGTACCGCTCCTCGACCAGTTCGACCTCGATCTTCTTCTCGGCCAGAACCAGCCGCACCTTGCGGCAGAACGGGGACAGGGCGGTGTGGTACAGTCGCGTGGTCTGCGTGTTGGTGTTCATGGCTGCTCGAGACCTTCTTCTTATTGTCGCAACGCCCCGTTGATACGCCCCGACCCCGCCGCTTTCAACCGCAGCCCTCAGAAGCGGGCGGCCCGCCCGTCCCGCGCGATCGTCTCCGCCCCGTCCAGGATGGCCCGCGACCGCGCCGACGGCCCCGACGGGCTGCGCTGGCGCGGGTTGGGCAGGACGGCGGCCAGGCGCGCGGCCTGCACCGGGGTCAGCCGGTCGGGGGTGGTGCCGAAATGGTCGCGCGCCGCGGCATGGATGCCGAAAATGCCCGGCCCGAATTCGGCCAGGTTAAGATAGACTTCAAGGATGCGGGCCTTGGACCACAAGGCCTCGATCTGCGGCGTCAGGATCGTTTCGGCGGCCTTGCGCGGCCAGCTGCGCGTCTGCCACAGGAACGCGTTCTTGGCGGTCTGCTGGGTGATCGTGGACGCCCCCCGCGACGACCCCGACGCGACCACCTTGCGGATCTCGACCATGTCGAAACCCCAGTGACTGCAGAAATTCGCGTCCTCGGCCGCGACCACCGCGCGGCGCATCACGGGGGCGATGTCCGCCAGCCGCGTCCATTCGCGCGGGGTCAGCGGGTGCTGGCGCGCGGCGCCGACCATCGTCCAGGTATGCGGCGGGTTCACGACGCCATAGATCGCCACCGACCCCAGCATCACCAGCACCGCCCTCAGCGCCAGAAAGCGCAGCCAGAACATCGGCCTGCCGCGCCTGCGGGCGGATCGGGCCGGTTCGGTCTTGGGGGGGTGGGCGCGGCGCAGGATCATGCCCGCATGTCTCATGGTGCGGCGCTTTGCGTCAAGCGCGCCTTGCCAGCCGCGCGGCCCCGCGCCACGCTGCCCGCGAACAACCGCCCCGAGGATGCCATGACCCGACATGCCGCGCCGATCCTGCCCCTGCTGCTGGCCCTTGCCGCCCCCGCGCTGGCACAGCCGATGCTGTCCCTGCCGCTGGCGCCCGATGCCACCATGACCAGCGTCACGCATGATTGCGACGACGGGCGTCAGGTGGCGGTGACCTATGTGACGTCGGGGGACGATGCCTTGGCGCTGGTCACGCTGGAGGACGGCCCGCGGATCTTCGTCAACGTGATCGCGGCATCGGGCGCGCGCTATGTCTCCGGGGCGCTGGAATGGTGGACCAAGGGCGACCAAGTGACGTTCACCGACGCCATGTCGGACGCGGACCCCGTCACCTGCACCGCCCGGCCCTGAAACGCAGCGCGGCCCCGCAAGGGGGCCGCGCCGGATGTCATTCCGCGGGAACCGCGCGGGTCTGGTCCACCGCCTCGATGGGGTGGGACAGGTGCTGCAGCATCTCCTTGGGGCAGACCTGCAGGAAGTTGCCCTTCTCGCGGTCCCAGTTCGACAGGATCTCGTCGGCGCGACGCGATCCGGTCTCCTTGAGGTGCCGTTCGATCAGGCCCTTCAGCTGATCCTCCCAGTGGTCCTGGGTCACCGCGCACATCACCAGCGTTTCCGGGTTGATGTAGTCGCGCGCCAGCCCCTCGGGGTCGTACAGATAGGCCATCCCCCCGGTCATGCCCGCACCGAAGTTCGCGCCGATCCGGCCCAGAATGACGGCCACGCCGCCGGTCATGTATTCGCAGCCGTTCGACCCGCAGCCCTCGATCACCACGCTTGCACCGCTGTTGCGAACCGCAAAGCGTTCGCCCGCCCGGCCCGCCGCGAACAGATGCCCGTTCGTCGCGCCATAGAGGACCGTGTTGCCGATGATCGTGTTGTCGGCCGCGACCAGCGGGCTGGCCATCGGCGGCCGCACCACGATGGTGCCGCCCGACAGACCCTTGCCGACATAGTCGTTGGCATCGCCCGAGACCTCGATCTTCAGCCCCGGGGCCGCGAAGGCGCCAAGCGACTGCCCGGCGCTGCCGGTCAGGCGGATCGTCAGGTGGTCGGGCTGCAGGTTGTTGCGCATTCCGAACTTCTGCACGATCAGCGACGACGTGCGCGTCCCGATGGTGCGGTGGGTGTTGCGGACCGCATAGGACAGCTGCATCTTCTCGCCGTCCTCGAAGAAACGGGCGGCGTCCTTGACGATTTCCGCATCCAGCGTGTCCAGCACGGCGTTCCGCGGCTTGGTGCGGTCATAGACGATCTTGTCCGCGCCATCGACGGTGATCAGCAGCGGGTTAAGGTCAAGATCGTCCAGGTTCGCCGCACCACGGCTGACCTGGGTCAGCAGATCGGCCCGCCCGATGATCTCGTCGATCGAGCGCGCCCCGATGGATGCCAGGATCTCGCGCACCTCCTGGGCATAGAAGGTGATCAGGTTCACCACCTTGTCCGCCGACCCCGTGAACATGGCGCGCAGCTTCTCGTCCTGGGTGCAGACGCCCACCGGGCAGGTGTTCGACTGGCACTGGCGGACCATGATGCAACCCATCGCGATCAGCGCGGCGGTGCCGATGCCGTATTCCTCGGCGCCCATCATCGCCGCCATGACGATGTCGCGGCCCGTGCGCAGACCGCCATCGGTGCGCAGCGTCACCCGCTCGCGCAGGCGGTTCATGGCCAGGACCTGATGCGCCTCGGTCAGGCCCATCTCCCAGGGCAGACCCGCGAACTTGATGGACGTGGCGGGCGAAGCCCCCGTGCCGCCGTTATGGCCCGAAATCAGGATCACGTCGGCCTTGGCCTTGGCCACGCCCGCCGCGATCGTACCCACGCCCGACGAAGCCACCAGCTTGACGGTGATCTTGGCGCGCGGGTTGATCTGCTTGAGGTCATAGATCAGCTGCGCCAGATCCTCGATGCTATAGATATCATGGTGCGGCGGCGGGCTGATCAGCGTCACGCCCGGCGTCGAGTGACGCAGACGCGCGATCAGCTTGGTGACCTTCATGCCGGGCAGCTGGCCGCCCTCGCCGGGCTTGGCACCCTGGGCTACCTTGATCTCCAGTTCCTCGCAGGCGTTCAGGTATTCGGCGGTGACACCGAAGCGGCCTGAGGCGACCTGCTTGATCTTGGCGCAGGGGTTGTCGCCGTTGGGCAGCGGGTGGCTGTGCGCCGGGTCCTCTCCGCCCTCGCCCGAATCGGACTTTGCGCCGATCCGGTTCATCGCGATGTTCAGCGTCATATGCGCCTCGGGCGACAGCGCCCCTAGCGACATGCCCGGCGTCACGAAGCGCTTGCGGATCGAGGTGATCGATTCGACCTCCTCGATCGGCACCGGCTTGCCGAAGGGCTTGATGTCCAAGAGATCGCGGATGTGGATCGGCGGGTTGGTCCGCATCGTGGCGCTGAACTGCTTCCAGATGTCATAGGACGCCTTTTCGCAGGCCACCTGCAGCAGCTTCATGGTGTTGGCTTCCCAGGCGTGCTTTTCGCCCGTCCGCCGCAGCTTGTAGAAGCCGCCGACCGGCAGCATGTCCACGTTGTCGGTGCGGAAGGCGACCCGGTGCAGCGCCTCCAGCTTGGCCTGCAGCCCGTGCAGGCCGATGCCCGAGATCCGCGACTGCATGCCGGGGAAATATTCGGCGACCATGGCGCGCGACAGGCCCACCGCCTCGAAGTTCAGACCGCCGCGATAGGACGACAGGACCGAGATGCCCATCTTGGCCATGATCTTCAGCAGGCCCGCGTCGATGGCCGTGCGATAACGGCGCATGTTCTCGACCAAGGTCCCGGTCAGCAGCCCGCGCGCGATCCGGTCGTCGATCGAATCCTGCGCCAGATAGGGGTTCACCGTCGTCGCCCCGCAGCCGATCAGCACCGCAAAGTAATGCGGGTCGATGCATTCCGCCGACCGCACGTTGACCGAACAAAAGGTCCGCAGGCCCTTGCGGGTCAGCCAGGAATGCACCGCGCTGGTCGCCAGGATCATCGGCATCGCGACCCGGCCAGGGCCCTGCGCGTCATCCGACAGCACCAGATGGCCCGCGCCCGACCGCACGGCATCCTCGGCCTCGGCGCGGATGCGTGCCAGACCCTCGCCCAGTGCGTCCGGCCCGGCACCTTCGGCAAAGGTGCAGTCGATGACGGTGACGGTGTCGCCGAACATCTTGACCATCTCATCGTATTCGCCATTGGCGATGAACGGGCTCTCCAGCACCACGATCTCGGTCTGGGCACTGCTTTCGTCCAGCACGTTCTTGAGGTTGCCGAAGCGCGTCTTCAGCGACATCACCCGCGTCTCGCGCAAGGAGTCGATGGGCGGGTTCGTCACCTGGCTGAAGTTCTGGCGGAAGAAATGGCTCATCGGGCGGTACTGGTTCGACAGGACCGCGGGGGGCGTGTCGTCGCCCATCGACGCGATGGATTCCTTGGCGTCCTCGGCCATCGGGGCCAGGACATGCTCCAGATCCTCATGGGTGAACCCGGCCGCGCTCTGCCGGCGGCGCAGGGCGTCGCCCTGGTACCGCACGACCTCGGGCAGGTCGCGCATGATGTCGTTCAGCTCGGTGACCTTCTCGATCCACTCGCCAAAAGGCTGGCTGCCGGCCAGGCGGTCCTTGATCTCGGTGTCGTGGTACAGCTTGCCGTCCCACATATCGACCGCGATCATCTGCCCCGGTCCCAACGCGCCCTTCTCGCGCACGCCGGTCTCGTCCACCGGCACCATACCGACCTCGGAGCCCGCGATCAGCAGGTTGTCGCCCGTCACGACATAGCGCATCGGCCGCAGCCCGTTGCGGTCCAGGCCGCCGCAGACCCAACGCCCGTCGGTCATGGCCAGCGCCGCGGGGCCGTCCCACGGCTCCATCACCGCGTTGCAATAGGCGTACATGTCCGCCCAGGCCTTGGGCATGTCGGTCGTGGCCTTGGACCAGCTTTCCGGAACCAGCATCGTCTTGGTCATCGGCGCGGACCGCCCGGACCGCACCAGAACCTCGAACACCGCATCCAGCGCCGCCGAATCCGACGACCCGGCCGGCACGATCGGCTTGATGTCCTCGGCCGCGTCGCCGAAGGCCGACGATGCCATGCGGATCTCGTGGCTGCGCAGCCAGTTCAGGTTGCCCTTCAGCGTGTTGATCTCGCCGTTATGGGCCAGCATGCGGAAAGGCTGGGCCAGCCACCATTGCGGGAAGGTGTTGGTTGAATAACGCTGGTGATAGATCGCAAAGGCCGATTCAAAGCGCTCGTCCTTCAGGTCGGGATAGAATTCGGCGACCTGCTCGGCCAGCATCATGCCCTTGTAGATGATCGACCGGCAGGACAGCGAACAGAAATACAGCTCGCGCACCTGCGCCGCGATGGCGGCCTTCTCGATGCGGCGGCGGATGATGTACAGCTCGCGCTCGAAGCGGACCTGGTCGATGTCCTTCTCGCAGCGGATCAGGATCTGCTCGATCTCGGGGCGGGTGGCGTTCGCCTTCTCGCCCAGCACGGCGGTGTTCACCGGCACATGGCGCCAGCCATAGATATAGTGCCCCATCCGCAGGACCTCGGATTCCACGATGGTCCGGCAGGCCTCCTGGGCGGCAAAGTTCGTGCGCGGCAGGAACACCTGGCCGACCGCGATCAGCTTGTTCTGATCGGGTTCGTGGCCCGTGCGGCGCACCTGGTCATAGAAGAACGGCACCGGGATCTGGACGTGGATGCCCGCGCCGTCGCCGGTCTTGCCGTCCGCATCCACCGCGCCGCGATGCCAGATGGCCTTCAGCGCGTCGATGCCGTTCTGCACGACGCGGCGGCTGGCCTTGCCGTCCAGATCGACCACGAAGCCCACGCCGCAGGACGAATGCTCGTCCTCCTCGCGGTACAGGCTGTTCTGGTCCATCCATGCGCGGCGGGCTTCTTCCTGTGCTTGCCAGTCCATGGTCATGATGCGGCCCTTTCCTGCGGGATCTGCGTCAGCAACTGATCGCAGTCGAATTGTGGGGTTGTGGAACCGAACCCGGCCTCGCCGGGAAAGGTGAACAGCACGGGGCTGTCGTCGGTCTCGGTCTTGGCGCCGGTCCAGTCGCTGCCGGTCTCGGTCCCGCCATAGAAGCGGTTGAACTCGCGGCTGATGTACTGGCTGCCCTCGCGGGTGATCAGAACCTCGCCGCCGGCGTCGCGGGTGGTCAGCCGGAAGCGGGTCCGTTCCAGTGCCTGGCCATCGATCGTGACGGTCTCTCCGGTCAGGGTGTCGGCGCCCTGGTGGTGCAGGCGCTGGCCGTCATCGGTCTGGGTCCAGAAGTCGAAATCATCGCGCCCCGTGGCCAGCAGCTCGCTGAAGCTGGCATGGTCCTCGGCCTCCTTGACCAGCCGGTCGATCAGGCCGGACGACATGCTCTGGCTCTCGATCCAGCGCGTCTCGGCGTCGATGGTGGACAGGTGGTACAGCCCCTCGCGCCCGAAATGGGCGCTGTGCTGATAGCCTTGGGGATCGGCACTGCAGGTATAGTACTGGCTGACGGTGCAGCTGCGGTTCTGCACCGTGACGTTCAGCGTGCAGCCCGCGGGCGGCGTGAAGCTGGCCGCCCCCGCCTGCCCCGCCGCCAGCATCCCGCCCGCCAGCACCAGAAGCGTCAACAGGCCCGACATGATCCCGACAGCGGGGACGGCCCGCGCCGCCGCTGCTCCATGCCGCCGTCCGCACGCTGCACGCCCCGTGTCATGGTGGTGCGCCATCGCCATGCCCCTATTCGGCGGCGATGCGGGCATCGCCCGTCAGGAAGGTCGCGATCGCGTCCGCGGCCTCGCGCCCGTCCCGGATCGCCCAGACGACCAGGCTGGCGCCGCGCACGATGTCGCCCACCGCGAACACGCCCGGGATCGAGGTCTGGTGCGTCTGGAAGTTCGCCTTGATGGTGCCCCACCGCGTGACCTCCAGCCCGTCCACGCCCCACAGCTTGGGCAGGTCCTCGGGTTCGAATCCCAGGGCCTTGATGACCAGGTCGGCGGGTTCGTCGTAATCGGCGCCCTCGATCAGCTCGGGCGACTGGCGGCCGGTAACGTCGGGCTGACCCAGGCGCATCTTCTGGATGCGCACCGAGGCGATCTGCGGCAGACCGTCAACGTCACGCTCCTGCGCCTCGGCGGCGATGCCGGTCACGTGGCCCGCAAAGGCGCCGGGGGCCGACAGCCAGACGAACTCGACGCCCTCCTCCTCGGCATTCTGCACCTCGCGCTGGCTCCCCGGCATGTTGGCGCGGTCGCGCCGGTACAGGCACTTGACCGACTGCGCGCCCTGGCGGATGGCCGTGCGCACGCAATCCATGGCCGTGTCGCCGCCGCCGATGACGACAACGCGCTTGCCCTTGGCGTTCAGCTCTCCGTCGTCGAAATCGGGAACATCGTCGCCGAACTCGACCTTGTTCGAGGCGGTCAGATAGTCGATCGCGCGGACGATCCCGCCGTGATCGGCGTTGTCCAGGTCCAGGTCGCGGGTCTTGTAGACGCCCGTGGCGATCAGCACCGCGTCGTGCTTGCCGCGGATCGCGTCAAAGCTGATGTCCTCGCCCACGTTGCAGTTCAGCACGAACTCGACGCCGCTGTCCGCCAGCAGCTGGTTGCGGCGCATCACCACGTCCTTCTCCAGCTTGAAGCCGGGGATGCCATAGGTCATCAGCCCGCCCGCGCGGTCATAGCGGTCATAGATCGTGACCTGGAACCCCTGCTTGCGCAGCATGTCCGCCGCGGCCAGGCCGCCCGGCCCGGCCCCGATGATGCCGACCGATTCGGCACGCTCCTGCGCGGGCTTGAAGGGCTGGACCCAGCCGTTGTCCCAGGCGGTGTCGGTGATGTACTTCTCGACCGCGCCGATGGTGACGGTGCCGTGGCCCGACTGCTCGATCACGCAGTTGCCCTCGCACAGGCGGTCCTGGGGACAGATGCGGCCGCAGATCTCGGGGAAGGTGTTGGTGGCCTGGCTGACGCGATAGGCCTCCTCCAGGCGACCCTCGGCGGTCAGACGCAGCCAGTCGGGGATGTTGTTGTGCAACGGGCAATGCGACTGGCAATAGGGCACGCCGCACTGGCTGCAGCGGCTGGATTGTTCGGCGGCCTTGGCTGCGGCGAATTCGCGATAGATCTCGTGGAAATCCTCGCTGCGGTCGGCAGCGGCGCGTTTTTCGGGCATCTCGCGCGGGGTCGAGACGAATGTCAGCATCTTCTGCGTGGCCATGGCTGCGCTACCTTCCCTGAAAGGACTTCGGCAACCGCAATAAACCAAGGCTTTTGCGATGAAAAGTCAGCAGTATTGACCTAATCGCCACTTTTTCGGTGCGCGGGCCAAGTTTTTGTCCGCGCACCCGTGATATTAGGTCAGCATTGCTTACATACTAAGTGCAAGTGCCAGCAACGCAAGGCTTCCGACGATGATGCGCCACCATGCGAACAGCCCGTATCCGTGCTGGGATACATAACCAAGCAACCAGCGTACCACCACGACGGCGGCCAGAAAGGCGGTGATGAAGCCCACGGCGATGTCGTTGATCGCGCCCGCATCCAGCGCCGCGCGATTCTGCCACAGGTCCAAGCTGAAGGCGCCCAGCATCGTGGGCATCGCCAGGAAGAACGAGAATTCGGCGGCCGACCGCTTGTCCGCGCCCATCAGCAGGGCACCGACGATGGTGGCCCCCGACCGCGACACGCCGGGGATCATGGCAAGGCACTGGAACAGGCCAATGCGGAACGCCATCGACAAAGGAATGTCCTCGGCCCTGGTATAGCGGGGGGTGGCGGCGCGGCGGTCGACCCACAGCAGGACGAAGCCGCCCAGGATCAGCATGACCGCGACCAGCATCGGCGTCTCGAACAGCACCGTCTTGATGAAGCCGTGCGCCATCGCGCCGATCACCGCCGCCGGGGCGAAGGCCAGCAGGACCGCGCCGATGAACCGCCGGGCGACCGGGTCGTGGGGCGCGTCGCGCACCACCTGCACCAGCCGGGCAGCGTAAAGGCCCAGGATCGCCAGCAGGGCGCCCAGCTGGATCAGCACCTCGAAGGACCGGGCGGGCGAATCGAAGCCCAGGAAATGACCGGCCAGCAGCAGGTGGCCCGTCGACGACACCGGAATGAACTCGGTCAGGCCCTCGAGAACCCCGAGGGCGGCGGCGACGATCGTGTTGTGGTCCATCAGTGCTCGCGCAGGTTCTTGGCCGACCGCTTGATCGAATCGTACTGGCCCGACGGGCGGAAGCGCACCAGATAGTCGTCCAGGACGGACCCGGCCGCCGTGGGCACGATGCCCAGATCCGCGAAACCGCGGGCACCGGGCGTGACGACGTTGTCCTTGCGCAGCAGGGCCAGCTGGTCGCGGCTCAGCGGGCTGGTGAACAGGCCGCCGGTGACCGCCTGCGCCACGCCCATCGCGGCCGATGCCAGTCGCGCGATCGGGAACGGCAGGTTCACCACCGCGCGGCGGC
Organism: Paracoccus sp. S4493; assembly: GCF_000967735.1. Classification (NCBI taxonomy): domain Bacteria; kingdom Pseudomonadati; phylum Pseudomonadota; class Alphaproteobacteria; order Rhodobacterales; family Paracoccaceae; genus Paracoccus; species Paracoccus sp. S4493. The sequence continues at coordinate 2,380 of NZ_JXYF01000052.1, read as the reverse complement.
GGTGGACGGCGGACAGCACCTGCCCCACGATCTGGCGCGTGGTCAGGATCTCGGGACCGCCCAGCTCATAGATGCCGGGGGCGGCGGCGCCGGTGGCGCCCATCACCGCCGCGCGGGCGACGTCGCCCACGAAGACCGGCTGCATCCGGGTGTTGCCGCCCACGATGGGCATCACCGGCCCCATCCGCGACATGCCCGCAAAGCGGTTGTAGAAATTGTCGTCGGCACCGAAGATCACCGACGGGCGCAGCACGACCGCATCGGGACGCGCGGCCAGCACCGCGGCCTCGCCCCGCGATTTCGATGCGATGTACGTGCTGTCCGATTCGGGATCGATCCCCAGGCCCGAGATATGGACCAGCCGCGCGACGCCCATCTCCGCCGACAGGCGGGCGATGTTGTCGGCGCCGGTCTCGAACACGGTCTTGAAGGTGCTCTTGCCCTGCGCGTTCAGGATGTTGACGCAGTTGATCGCGGCATCCGCCCCGGTCAGGGCAGCCCGGACGGAGTTTTCGTCGCGGATGTTGCACATCACGGGGACGACCTGCCCGACCGCGCCATAGGTGCGGGTGAACAGCGCCTCGTCGGGGCGGCGGACGGCTATGCGGACGCGCCAGCCCTCCTTGGCCATCAGCCGGGCCACCTGCCTGCCGACAAAGCCCGATCCGCCAAAGATCGTGACCAGTTTCGCCATGGGCGTCTCGCCTCCCTCTGATAGGCCGAATGTCGCGTGATCCTTACCCCCGACGCGCGTTCCGGGCAAGGCTGCGCAGGGTCGCGGGCAGCTTCGCGCACCGCCTTGGCAGGTCTTGGCAAAAAACTGTCGAAAAACTTTCACGACCCCCATTGACGCCCCCCCGCACTCGCTTTAATCAGCCGCTCATACCACCTGCCCAGGTGGCGGAATTGGTAGACGCGCACGGTTCAGGTCCGTGTGCCGCAAGGTGTGGAGGTTCGAGTCCTCTCCTGGGCACCAAAAACAAAACCCCCGAAAACCTCGTGTTTTCGGGGGTTTTGCTTGTCCGGCGGAACGATCCGACCTTGGGGCTTTTCATTTCCGCGCCGGTCGCGTTCCCTCTGGCGAAACATGGGGACGTGATGAGCTTGTATCTGGGGATCGACGGGGGTGGCACGGGCTGCCGGGCGGCCATTGCCGATGCGGCAGGCCGCGTGCTGGGCCGCGGTCAGGGCGGGCCGGCAAACATCAATTCCGATCCATTCGGCGCGGTGACCAGCGTGGTGGCCGCGGCGACGGCGGCGATGGCTCAGGCCGGGGCCTCGCCCGCGGACCTGACCGCGGTGCTGGGCCTGGCCGGGGGCGGCATGCAGGACGCGGCCCGCGCGATGCAGGCGCGCCTGCCCTTCGCGCGCAGCCTGGTGGTGAACGATGCCGTCACCGCCGCGCGTGGCGCGCTTGGCGCGGATGACGGCATCCTGGTCGCGGTCGGCACCGGGTCGGTGCTGGCGGTCCAGCGCGGCGGCCAGCTGCGCCAGATCGGGGGGCGCGGCTTTCTGATGGGGGACGAGGGCAGCGGTGCCGTCCTGGGCCGCACCCTGCTGGCGCGGGCGATGCGGGCGGGCGACGGGCTGGTCCCGGACACGCCCCTGCTGTCCGCGCTGCGCGACGAATTCGGCGGGATCGAGGGGATCATCGCCTTCGGCACCGGCGCCGCGCCCGCGCGCTTTGCGGAACTGGCCCCGCGCCTGGTCGCCTCGGACGATCCCGCGGCCCGTGCGATTCTGGACCAGGCGGTGGCCCAGATCGGCGACGCGGTGCGCGTGCTGCAACATGGCGACCGCCTCCAGGTGGTCTGCACCGGCGGGCTGGGCCCCTTCTATGCCGCGGCGCTGGCGGCGGACTGGCCCGTCGTTCCCGCCCGCGGCACCGGCGTGGACGGTGCGCTGGACATGGCACGGGCCTGGGCGCCATGACCCTGCAGACCTTTGCCGCCACCACCCTGTTCGACGGCGCGCAGCTGCTGGACGACATGGCGGTGATCCTGCGCGACAGGGTGATCGAGGCCATCGTGCCGCGCCCGGCAGGCGTGGTTCCGATGCCCGGCATCCTGGCCCCCGGTTTCGTCGACCTTCAGGTGAACGGCGGCGCCGGGCTGATGGTCGGCGCAGGAACCGACGCCGCAGCCTTGGCACGCATCTGCGCGGTGCATCGTGATCTGGGCTGCGCGGGCATCCTGCCGACGCTGATCACCGACGGACCCGAGGTCACGGCGGGCGTGCTGGCCGCCGGGATCGCCGCCGCCCGCGTCGACACGCCGGGCTTTCTGGGCCTGCACCTGGAGGGGCCGCATCTGGACCCGCGCCGCGCCGGGGCGCATGACGCAGCCCTGATCCGCCCGATGACCGATGCCGACATGGCCGC
>NZ_JXYF01000051.1:0-45156 GCF_000967735.1 Paracoccus sp. S4493 | reverse complement strand
CGCGACACGCGTGCCGCCCGCCCCCCGTTCCGACCGCGCCACGATGCCCCTGCGACACGCAGTCCGGGCCCGGGTGCGGCCGGTTCCCCGCAAACCGGGTGATCGCCCCCGGCGGCATGCCGCAGCGTCCTGCGACGCGCGTGCTGCACGGCGCCATCACCCCATCAGAAGGTCCAAGGGCTTACCATGGTCACTGACGCGATACTTTCTGCGCTCGGCACTGTGCTGACGTTCCAACATATCCAGTACCTGATGATCGGCGTCCTGACCGGCCTGGTCGTGGGCGTCCTGCCCGGCCTTGGCGGCATCGTCGGGATGTCGCTGCTGCTGCCCTTCGTCTATGGCATGGAACCGACGCTGGCGCTGGCGATGCTGATCGGCATCCTGCCGGTCCTGTCCACATCGGACACCTTCGCCTCGATCCTCATGGGGATCCCGGGGTCGTCGGCCTCGCAAGCGACGATCCTGGACGGCTTTCCGCTGGCCAAGAAGGGCCAGGCGGCCCGCGCGCTCAGCGCGGCATTCTCGGCCTCGTTCATCGGCGGTCTGTTCGGGGCGCTGGTCCTGACGGTCTGCGTGCTGATCGCGCGTCCGCTGATCCTGTCCTTCGGCGCGGCCGAACTGTTCATGCTGACCATGTTCGGCCTGTCGATGGTCGGCGCGCTGTCCGGCTCCAGCCTGGCCAAGGGCGTCGCCGCCTGCGCGGCCGGACTTGCGCTTGGCGCGGTCGGCGCGGCGCCCGCCACCGGCGAATACCGGATGGAGTTCGGCTCGCTGTATCTGATGAACGGCGTCCCGCTGGTCATCGTGGGCCTGGCGCTGTTCGCCATCCCCGAGATCGGCGACCTTCTGCGCCGCAACAGCTCGATCGCGCAGGAAGGCTCGGCCATCGGCGCCGGCTGGTCGCAGGGGCTTAAGGACACCTGGATGTACCGCTGGCTGACACTGCGGCTGGCGGCGCTTGGCGCGATGCTGGGCATGATCCCGGGCCTGGGCGGATCGGTCGTCGACTGGATCGCCTATGGCCACGTCGTGCAGACCTCGCGCGACAAGAGCCAGTTCGGCAAGGGCGACATCCGCGGCGTCATCGCGGTGGAATCGACCACCGCCTCCAAGGATGGCGGCGGCCTGGTGCCGACCCTGCTGTTCGGCATTCCCGGGTCGGGGTCCATGGCGATCTTCCTGGCCGGCATGATCCTGATCGGCCTGCAGCCCGGGCCGTCGATGGTCAGCACCAACCTGGACGTGACCTACACGATCGTCTGGTCGCTGGCGATCGCCAACGTCCTGGGCACGGCGCTGTGCATCCTGCTGGCGCCCGCCATCGCCAAGGTCACGGTCGTGCGCTATCCCCTGGTCGCGCCGTTCATGATCCTGGTCATCACCTTTGCCGCGTTCCAGCCCAACCGCTCGCTCTATGACCTGGTGGCGCTGGTGGTGCTGGGCGTCGTCGGCATGATGCTGCGCCGGTTCGGCTGGCCGCGCCCGGCCTTCCTGATCGGCTTCGTTCTGGCCACGCAGGCCGAACGCTATCTGTACCAGGCGCTGCAGTTCTCGGGGTGGAACGCGTTCCAGCGTCCCATCGTGCTGATCATCGGCGCGATCATCCTGCTGTCCGTCGGCTTCAGCATGTATTCCCAGAAGAAGAGCGGCAGCAAGATTGAGGTCGAGGGCAAGTCCGCCGCGACCCTGACCCAGCCCATGTGGCCGCAGATCGCCTTCACCCTGGGCATCATGGCGCTGTTCGTCTTCACCTTCGTCGAGACGATCAACCTGTCGCAGCTGGGCCGCATCTTCCCGGTCAGCATCGCGGTCGTGGGCATGGCCACGGCGGCCATGGTCCTGTGGCCGCAGATCCGCGGCAACCGGTCTAGTGGGGCGGTTTTCGACGCGGAATCCAAGGAGGTGTCGGACCAGCTGGGCCCGATGACGCCGCTGAAATACATCGGCTGGCTGGTGGGCTTTGTCGCCGCCATCGCGCTGGTCGGCTATTTCCTGGCGGTCGTGCTGTTCTTCGTGGCGTTCCTGCGCATCGTCGCCAGGTCTGGCTGGGTGCAGACCCTGCTCTTGACGCTGATGGGGGCGATCATCCTGCTGATCCTGACATCGGCGCTGAACCTGATCCTGCCCGAGGGGCTGCTTCAGAACCACTTCTACGACCGGCTGCCCTGGCCGCTGGTCTCCTGACGAAAGCTTGGCCCGCACCGAAAGGCGCGGGCCATTCCTGTTGAACGAACGGAGGAACAACATGGCCAAACAGCACGGCATTCCTGTCATCATCATGCGCGGCGGCACCTCGAAGGGGCCTTATTTCCGCACCGACGACCTGCCTGCCGACGCGACCGCGCGCGACCGCGTGCTGCTGGCGGCGATGGGCTCGCCCGATGCGCGCCAGATCGACGGCATCGGGGGCGCGGACACGCTGACCTCCAAGGTGGCGATGGTGCGTCCCTCCGCGCGCGAGGGGGTGGATGTCGACTATCTGTTCGCCCAGGTCTCGGTGACCGAGGCGGTGGTGGATACCGGGCCGTCCTGCGGCAACATCCTGGCCGGCGTCGGCCCCTTTGCCATCGAACGCGGCATGGTCGCGGCAACCGGCAGCGAGACGCGCGTCGTCATCTATAACGAGAACACCGCCAGCCGGATCGAGGCCGTGGTCAGCACCGATGACGGTGCGGTCGATTACGACGGCGATCAGGCCATCGCCGGGGTGCCAGGCACGGCCGCCGCGGTGCGGCTGAACTTCATGGACATCGTCGGGTCCAAGACCAACGGGCTGCTGCCTTCGGGCCATCTGCTGGAACAGATCGACGGCATCGACGTCACGCTGATCGACGTGGCGGTGCCCATGATGATCCTGCGCGCGGCGGACCTGGGCAAGACCGGCTATGAGACCCCCGCCGAACTGGACGCCGACCGCGACTTCTTTGCCCGGCTGGAGGCGATGCGGCTGGAGGCCGGGCGCCGCATGGGCCTGGGCGACGTGACCGGAAAGGTCATCCCCAAGGTCGCGATCCTGGCCGCGCCGCGCGACGGCGGCCACGTCGCCGCGCGCTATTTCGTGCCGCACAAGGCGCATGCCGCCTTCGCGGTGACCGGCGCGCTGTGCGTGGCGACGGTGTCGGTCCTGGAGGGGTCGGTCTCGGACGGGCTGGCGCAGCGCCCGGAGGGAGAGGACCGAGAGATCCTGATCGAGCATCCAAGCGGCATGATCGACGTGGCCCTGCGCACCAGCGGCCGGGGTCACGACCTGCAGGTGGTCAGCGCCGGCGCGATCCGCACCGCGCGCAAGCTGGTCACCGGAGAGGTCTTCGTCCCCGCGGCGGCGCTGGCCGGGGCATAGGCCCGCCCCTGGACGACAAAGGCCCCGGCATCGCAGCCGGGGCCTTTTTCATGCGCGGGGATGACGGATCAGCGGGTCTTCTCCAGCTTCCCGGCCTCGGCCACCAGCGCGGTGAAGCGGAAGAAGCCGTGGATCATCTTGGAGAAGGGCATCAGCAGGAACAGCGTCATGACCGTCGCCAGGTGGACCGCCAGCAGCGGGCCGACCGCGCCCGTGCCCGTGGCCGCATAGAGCGCAAGCCCCGTCGCCGCCACCGCGCCCAGCAGCACGATGAAGGCCATCTCTCCGCCCCAGACCCGGCGCGCGCCCAGGTCGGGATCGGCGCGCAGCTTCAGCGCGGCCAGCCCGATCGCGCCCGCGACCATCGCGATGCCGCCCGGCACGCCCAGCAGCTTGGGCGGCGCCCAAAGCGGATAGGGGGCGTACCAGCCGAAGACGTAATGCAGGATCGTGCCCGACGATGTCGCGGCAAAGCAGGCCAGGAACCCCCACATCATCAGCTGATGCGCGATGCGGCGTTTCTGGCTGAAGCGGTCGCCATCCTCGAAGTTGCAGCCGTCGCCATGCCCGCCGTTCAGGTTCTTCATCCGCCCGGCCATGTCGCCCGCCTTGGCCAGGTGGCGCAACCGGACCCGCCCGCCGCCGACCTCGCGCCAATAGTCGCGCAGCGACAGCCCGATCAGCGCCAGGGGCGCGACGAAGGCGGGGATGAAGATCGCGATCATCATATTGTGCGCCATGTAGGCATAGAACCCCTCGCCCCCGGTCGGGCGCGCCGCCGCGATCAGCACGAAGAACAGCGTCAGCGCGACGACCAGCAGTCCCGCCATGGCGACGCCGCGTTCATGGAACATCCGGGCCAGCGCCTGCGGGCGCGCCAGGCGTTCCCAGCTGTCTTGGCGGACCTCGGCCAGGGCGGCGGGGATGTTCAGGTCGAATTCATGGGGTGCGGTGTACTGGCAGGCGTAATGGCAGCCGCGGCAGTTGTGGCACAGGTTCGACAGATGCGTCAGGTCGCCGTCGGCAAAGGCCTTGCTGCGCGTCATGGCGGGAAAGACCGAACAGAACCCCTCGCAGTAACGGCAGGCGTTGCAGATCTCGATCTGGCGGCGGGCCTCCTCGGTGGCGGTCAGCGGGGTGTTTGCGGCGAAATCAAGCGACATGGGCGGCGGCCTCGTTGCCGGCGATGCGTCCGAAGACGGTTCCGATGGTCATTCCAAAGCCTGCCAGATAGCCTTGGCCCAGGATCGAGCCTGCCATGATCTCTCCGGCGGCCCACAGGTTGGTGATCGGCCCGTCGGGCGTATGGACCTGCGCGCTGTCGGACACCTTCAGGCCCAGATAGGTGAAGGTCACGCCGGGGCGCAGCTGATAGCCGTAAAAGGGCGGCGTATCCAACGGGCGGGCCCAGTTCGTCTTCTGGATGTCCAGCCCCTCGGTCGCCATCCCGTCCAGCTCTGTCGGGTGGAACATGCCGGGGCGGCAGGCAGCGTTGAATGCCGAAACGGTGGTCTGCACCGCGGCGGGGTCCAGCCCCATCTTGGCGGCCAGTTCGGGGATCGTGTCCGCCACGATGGGGGGAAAGACCGACGGCATGAACAGGTCGATCGACTTGGCATCGATCAGCGCATAGCCGACCTGGTCGGGCTGTGCCGCGACCAGGCGACCCCAGATCGCATAGCGCTTGGGCCAGGTATCCTCGCCCTCGTCATAAAAGCGCTGGCCGTCGCGGTTCACCACGATCGAGAAGGGCACACAATCCAGCCGCGTGACGATGCCGCCGTCGTATTTCGGTGCGCGCCCGTCGATGGCCACGGCGTGGCACTGCGTTGGGTCGCCCACGCTGTCGGCGCCCTGGTCCAGCATGTCCTTCAGCACGACGCCGCGGTTATAGGGCGTGCCCCGGATCAGGAAGTTGCGCGCCGACGGCCCCCAGGCCCGCGCCAGCCAGTCCAGATCCGCCTGGAACCCGCCCGATGCCAGCACGAAGGCCCGCGCGCGGATGGTGACCGGCGGGGCCTCGGCGATCTCGACGTCCAGATGGGTGATGGCCTGGCCTTCGCGGTGGACATGGCGGACCTGCGCCTCGTAGACGATGGTGACGCCCAGGTCGGCGGCGGTGTTGTAATAGGCGTTCACCAGCGCCTTGCCCCCGCCCAGGAAGAAGGCGTTGGTGCGCGACAGCGACAGGGTGCCCGACAGGGACGGCTGAAAGCGGACCCCGTGGTCCTGCATCCAGGGCAGGCACTCCTCGGAGGTGCGGATGGTCATGCGCGCCAGGTGTTCGTCGGTCTTGCCCTTGGTGACCAGCATCAGGTCGTTGAAGTATTCGTCCTCCTCATAGGCGCCGGTCAGCGGCGACATCGGGCCGCGATGCATGCAGCGGAAGTTGCGCGTGTGCCGCGAATTGCCGCCGCGATAGGGCAGGGGCGCGCCCTCCAGGATGATGACCCGCGCGCCGGCCTCGGCCGCGGTGATCGCGGCGCACAGCGCGGCATTGCCGCCGCCGACCACCGCGATGTCGTAAAGGTCGCTGTATCGGGTCATTCGTCCTCCATTGGTATTTCACGGCCGCGCATGGCGCGGATGCGCGCGTTCAGGGCGGCTTCGACATGGGCGCGCATCGCGGCCTCGGCCGCATCGCCGTCATGGGCGGCGATGGCGCGGATCACGGCGGCATGCTCGGCCGCCGCGGCCTCGGGGCGGGTCGGATCGGCCAGCGTCGTGGGCCCCAGGATCAGCAGCGTCTTTTGCAGCGCGCTCATGGTCTTGACCAGGAACCGGTTGCGCGCGGCGTCCAGCAGGGTGCGGTGGAACTGGCGGTTCAGCTCCTGCGCGGCGGCGCCCGGTTCGCTGGCGGCCAAGGCGTCGTTCAGCTCGGTCAGCTCGACCACCTCGACGCGCTGCGCCATCCGCGCGGCAAGGCGCGAGGCCGTGCCCTCAAGGACCGACCGCATCTCGTACAGCTCGATCACCTCGGCATAGTCCAAGTTGCGGATCGTGGCCCCTTGGCGCGCCTGGTGGGTGACCAGGCCGTCGGCCTCCAGCTGCCGGATCGCCTCGCGCACCGGCGTGCGCGAGATGCCCAAGCGCTCGGCCAGTTCGGTCTCGCGCAGGCGGGCGCCGGGCAGCAGCTGCCCCGACTTGATGTCGGCCAGCAGGCGGCGATAGGCGGATTGCCCCTGGGGGCCGTCGGTGTCGTCGGTCATGGGCCTGCAGATCCTTGTTGCATCCTGCTGCATACAGTTGGATACATAAAGCGTCAACAAGGAGAATGCCATGACGCAGCCCGACCGTTCCATGCTGTCGTCGCTGGTCCCGCGGGCCGGCACCCTGATGCTGGCGCTGGCGGGCGCGGCGACATTCCACCTGCTGGGACTGCCGCTGCCGTTCCTGTTCGGGCCGATGTCGTTCTGCCTGGCGGCGGCGCTGACGGGCGCGCGGCTGCGCGGGATGGGACCGATCTCGGTCGGGGCGCGGACCATCCTGGGGGTCGCCGTCGGCGCGTCGATCACCCCCCAGGTTGTCGCCCAGATCCCGCAGATGGCGCTCAGCGTGGCGCTTGTCCCGGTCTATGTGCTGCTGATCGGCCTGATCGGGGTGCCGTTCTTTCGCAGGCTGGGGTTTGACCCGGCCACGTCCTATTACGCCGCCATGCCCGGCGGGCTGCAGGACATGGTCATCTTCGGGCAGGAGGCCGGGGCCGACGTCCGGGCGCTGTCCCTGATCCACGCCACCCGCGTCGCGGTGCTGGTCACCATCGCGCCGGCGATCCTGGTCTGGCTGTACGATGCGCCGCTGACCGGGGCGATGGGCGCGCCGCTGCGCGATTTCGGCGCGGGGCAGCTGGGCTGGATGGCGGTATCCGCGATCGTCGGCTGGAAGGGCGGCGAATACCTGGGGCTGTTCGGCGCCTCGATCCTGGGTCCGATGATCACCACCGCCGCCCTGTCGATGGCCGGCATCATCACGCAGCGCCCCCCGGCCGAGGCGATCATGCTGGCGCAGCTGTTCATCGGCATCGGCATCGGCGTGCAGTATGTCGGCGTCACGCTGCGCGAGCTGCGGATGTTCGTGCTGTCGGGGCTGGCCTTCGTGATGGTGCTGGCGGTGCTGGCCGCGGCCTTCACCGAATTCGTGGTCCTGACCGGCCTCGCGCGCCCGCTGGAGGGGTTCCTGGCCTTTGCCCCCGGGGGGCAGGCCGAACTGACGGTGCTGGCCATCGTCGTGGGTGCCGACCTGGGCTTTGTCGTCCTGCACCACCTGACGCGGATCGTCGTGGTCATCACCGGCGCCCCGCTGATGGCGCGCTATATGGGCGTACCGCGGCCGGTCCGGCGCCGACCCTAGCCGGACGTCGTCCCCGCGACGTCCTGCGCGGCGATGAAGCCAAGCGCCGACAGGCTGTGACGCACTTTGTTCAGATGCGCCTCCATCTGCAGGGCGGCGCCGGCATGGTCGCCCGCCTCGATCAGGTCCAGGATCGCCAGATGTTCCCGCGACTGCCGGTAATAGCGTTCGCGGTCGTCCATCGCGCGATAGGTCAGCAGCCGCCGGACCCGGTTCACCCGCATCAGCGCCTGAAGCATGAAGGGATTGCCCGCCCCGGCCATGACCGCCTCATGGAACTGCGCGCCGCGCAGGTACAGGGCGTCGGGTGGCGCGCGGTCGATCGTGCCGTCCAGCAGGTCGTGCTCGACCCGGCGCAGGCGGGCGATGTCGCCTTGGGGCAGGTGATAGCGGGGCAGGCGCAGCGCCGCGGGTTCCAGGATCAGCCGCATCTGCGTGGTATGGTCCAGCGCATCGGGTGCGGTCAGTTCGGTGTTGATGTTCCAGCCATAGCCTGCGCGCTTCTCCGCGATCCCCTCGCGGATCAGCCGCCCCATCAGATCCGAGGTCTGCCGCCGTGTCAGCGCAAAGCGGTCGCGGATCTGCTGTTCGGTGACCTGCGGACCGATGGCCTGTTCCGTCAACAGGACCGCCAGGCGCAGATAGGCCGCATGGACCGGATCGGGCGGCGCGGCCGGTGCCACGGGCCCGTTTCCGCGCACGAAGAAGCCGCGGTTCGGTTCGTGCCGGACATGGCCGCTCTCTGCCAGTTCCTTCAGAGCCTGCTCGACCGGCCAGCGCGACACCGCGAATCTCCGGGCCAGATCGGCGGTGCGCAGATGCGTGCCCTCGGTCAGGGATTCGGCGGTGATATGCGCCGCGATGTCGGCGGCAAGATGCGGGCCGATGCGGCTGCGTGAAGGGGGCATGGGGGGCAAATGCGGGGCCTTTGTTTGGGTCCGTCCGATCTAACACGCGCAGTCGTCGTCTTCACTATTGCATTTTAACGACCAAAAATGGATAAAATGCGCGACAGCGAAAGGACCGCGCATGCCGCAGGAAAGCCAAGTCTTCACCGAAGCCGGTCTGACGTCTGCGGTCGCCCCGATCTTCGCGGCCCATGACGTGCAGGCCGACGCGCGGCGGGTTGCCGAATGCCTGGTGCTGGCGGATCTTCGCGGGGTGTCGTCACACGGCGTGTCGCGCGTCCCGATCTATCTGGATCGGCTGCGTCGTGGGCTGGTCAAGGCCAGGCCCTGTATGGTGCTGGACCGCCCGGTCTCGGTCGCGGCACGGCTGGATGCGGATGACGCGCTTGGCTTTGTCGCCGCGACCCGTGCCATGGCCGAAGCGGTGCACATGGCGCGCGACCATGGCATGGGCATGTGCGCGGTGCGGCGGTCGACGCATTTCGGCATGGCGGCAAGCTATCTGCTGCAGGCGGCGGATGCGGGAATGGCGGCCTTCGTCTTTACCAACGCGTCCCGGGCGATGCCGATCTGGGGCGGGCGGGCGCCGTTCCTGGGAACCAGCCCCTTTGCCTTTGCCGCGCCGGCGGGTGATCGTCCGATCGTCCTGGACATGGCGCTGTCGGTCGTGGCCCGCGGCAAGGTGCGCCGCGCCGCCGCCCGCAACGAACCGATCCCGCTTGGCTGGGCGCTGGATGCCGACGGAAACCCCACCACGGATGCGCAGAAGGGATACGAGGGCGTCGTGCTGCCGTTGGCCGGCGCCAAGGGATCGGGGCTGTCCCTGATGATGGAGATCATGGCGGGGGTGATGTCAGGCGCAGCCTTCGGGGGCGCGGTGGGCAATCAGTACAGCGATTTCGACGCCCCCCAGGATGTGGGCCACGTCTTCCTGGCCTTCCGCCCGGACCTGTTTCTGGAAACCGGCCAGTACGAGGCGCGGATCGAGGAGCTGATCCGCCGCGCCAAGGACCAGCCCCGCGCCGCCGGCGTGGACCGGATCATGATGCCCGGAGAGATCGAGGCGCGCGCGACCCAGATCCGCAGACGCGACGGCATCTGCCTTGACGGCGAGGACCTGCGCCTGCTGGCGCAAGAGGCGGCCCGCGCGGGTGTCACACTGAAGCCGTGACAGACGCCCGCCTTGGGGCCGCAGCGGGCATTTTCCGACGAAGGAACCACGACATGGGATCAACCAGACGACGGAACCTGACGACTGCGCTGCTGGCCACGATGGCCATTCCCGCCGCCCCCGCGCGCATAAGGTCGACCGTGCCGGGCAGCAGATGGGATGGGTAATCCCCCTTGGCGCGGGCGAACCGATGCCTTGGCTCGGCTCTTCGCCCCCTGTTTATGCCGCTATCTGCCGGGCCAGCCGGCGGTCTTCATCCACAACGTGCCCGGTGGTGGATTGAGCACCGGTACGAACCAGTCCACAGCGCGACCATCACCCGCATCCGCGATCTGCGGTACGGACGGCCTGGCGCGATCCCTGCCTGCGGGCACGACTTGCCGCTGGTGAGCGACCGCGGCGACTGTCTGAGCACGTGCCGCGCCGGCAACAGATGCTGGCTCGGCACCTTGCCGGACAACGCCCACCGCATTGACCCTTCCTAGAACGGAGATCCTTCATGACCCCATCCGACCCTGTCACGCTTCTGGTCCTGGACGGCGACGGCATCAGCCCCGAGATCACTGCGGCGACGCTGGACGTGCTGGACGCGGTGCAGGACCGGACCGGCCTGCGGTTCCGCCTGGACCAGGCCCAGGTCGGGCTGCGGCCCCTTGCGGCGCAGGGCACGACCTTTCCCGCGGGCCTGCTGGACCGGGCCCGCGCGGCGGACGGGGTGATCCTGGGGCCGGTGTCGCACAACGACTATCCTCCCGAGGCCCAGGGCGGCGTCAATCCGTCGGGGCATCTGCGCAAGCACCTGGACCTGTTCGCCAACATCCGCCCGGCCCGGTCCCACCCCGATTTTCCGGCCCGCTGCGGCGTGCCCGTCGACCTGGTGATCGTGCGCGAGAACACCGAGGGCTTTTACGCTGACCGCACGATGTTCGCCGGCACCGGAGAGTTCATGCCGACCGAGGATGTGGCCATCGCCATGCGCAAGGTGACGCGCCAGGGTTCGACCCGCATCGCCGAGGCGGGGTTCCGCATCGCGCGCCAGCGGGGCGGCCGGCTGACCGTCGTCCACAAGGCCAACGTCCTGCGCATCAGCGACGGCCTGTTCCTGTCCTGCACGCGCGCCGTGTCACAGTCCTATCCCGATGTCGTGGTCGAGGAGGTTCTGGTCGACGCCATGGCGGCCCTGCTGGTGCGCGACGCGTCGGCCTTCGACACCATCGTGACTACCAACATGTTCGGCGACATCCTCTCTGACCAGGCGACCGAGATCGCGGGCAGCATCGGCCTTGCCGCATCGCTGAACGCCGGAGAGTCCCATGCCATGGCGCAGGCCCAGCACGGATCGGCGCCGTCGATCGCGGGCCAGGACCGCGCGAACCCGGCATCGCTGATCAATTCGACCGCGATGCTTCTGCGTTGGCTGGGCGATCGCCGCGGCGATCCCGCCCTGGGGGCCGCGGCCGACCTGATCGAGGATGCCGTGGCCCGCGTCATCGCCGTGCCTGCCTGGCGGACCGGCGACCTGGGCGGGCCGCTTGGCACCGCCGCCTTTGCCGCGCGCATCGTCGACACCATCCGCAACCCCGGAGCCACCCATGACCGATGACGACCTGAACGCCGCCCTGGCGCCCACCGGCACGCTGCGCGTGGTGATCAACACCGGGAACGCGATCCTGACCCGCCCCACGGCGGACGGGCAGCCCGCGGGCATCTCGGTCGATCTGGCCCGCGCCCTGGCCGCGCGGCGCGGGCTGCCGCTGGATCTGGTGACAGTGCCGAATGCCGCCGCCTCGGTCGCGATGGTGTCGGAGGGGCGCGCTGATCTGGGGTTCTTCGCGGTCGATCCGGCGCGCGCCGCGACCGTGGCCTTCACCGACCCCTGGGTGCTGATCGAGGGGTGGTATCTGGTGCGCGACGGATCGCCCATCACCGCGCTGGATCAGGTCGACCGTCCCGGCATCCGCATCGCGGTCGGGCGGGGCAGCGCCTATGACCTGCACCTCTCCCGCACGATCGTGCGGGCAAGCCTGGAACGCGTCAAAACCTCGCAGGAGGTCGTCGATTTCGCCCTGCGCGAAGGGTTCGAGGTCGCCGCCGGCATCCGCCAGCAGCTTAAATCCGACCAGCGCCGCCACCCCGGCCTGCGCCTGCTGCCCGAACGGTTCATGGTGATCCCCCAGGCCCTGGGCGTGCCGGCCGGCCGCGATGCGTCCGTGGTCGCCGCACTGAACGCGTTCCTTGCGGATGCCCGGCAGTCGGGCCTGATCGCCGACATGATGACGCGGAACGCCACCCAAGGTGCGGTCCTGCCCTGACCGCACGGGTGTGGCGGTCTCGTATCCAATGTGACGTTTTGCTCTATAGGGCGGGAGCATCGCCTTGGCGCCGGTTGCGAAAGCCCTGCACGCGATGGTTTTTGAATCGGCCGCATCTCGGTGCCCGCCGGAATGCCATCTGTGCTTGGCCGCAGCGGAATTGGGATTGGCCCGGAGGGCCACCTTTGCCATTTGCAACGGGCTACGTGCTGCCTCCTCTGACGGGCATCGGCGGCGCACGATGGCCGCGATCAATCGCGATGCGAGGCCATCCGGGTGACGCGAACCGCAGTGGAGATAGCCTGCATTCGGGATTGCGACGTCATCACCGCCGCGGATCACGCGTGGGGCAGGCGTAACGGGCAATAGCGTGCGGCAGCGGTTCGATGCCCTGTGTCGGGTGCGAGGATCAGCAAGGATGTCATCGCCCCGGACGACGCATCTCACCGGTCAGCGCCGGAGTGCAGTTTTGCTTTGCCTTTTGTCGGCACGCCGCGCGCATGACCGCACAAAGTTTACATCTCGATTGTGCTCCAAGGATTAGGCGCTAGGGGCCATTTGCGCCAGTACCCCCGGTCGACCGGATGCTTGGCCGGCACAATGCCGGCCACAATCAAATCTGTGTGGATCGCGCGGCCATGCTTGCGGGGCACGGTGGCCGCGGCCGGGGCGCCACGCCTCAGCCGCGGTCCCTGTCGGAGAGGGGGCGCTTTTTGCCGGTCAGCATCGACAGGACCAGGTTCTCGTGGTGGTGCAGGCTCTCGACCAGGACGCCCGCGACATGCATCGACGCCAGCACCAGGATCAGCGTGGCCAGAACCTCGTGGACCTCCTCCATCGTGGACGATCCCCAGAACGCGTCGGTCGTCTGCAGCCAGCCGGTCAGCGCGGTGCCCGCGACCGTCAGCAGCAGCGCCACGATCATCGCGCCGCCCGCCGGGTTGTGGCCCAGATAGCGGCGTTCGCGGCCCGCCCGCAGGTCGCGCAGATGGGCCAGCACCGGGCGCGGCCCGCGGACGAAATCCGTGAAGCGGGCATGGCGGGGGCCGATCAGCCCCCAGATCACGCGCGCCGCGATCAGCGCCGCGATGACATAACCCATGCGCTCGTGCACGATCTTGGGCCCATCGGCGGTCAGCCAGGCCCCCGCGATCAGCGCGACAAGCGACCAGTGGAACAGCCGCACGAAGCCGTCCCACACGCGTACCCTGTCAGTCGTCATCGCCGACTGCCTCGAAGGTGGCGGGGTCGAAGAACGTCTCGACGCGCTTGCCGTCCTGGTCGTGGCCATAGACCTCATAGCAGCCGTCCTCGGTCTTGACGTTGCTGACGGTCCAGCCTTTCGCGGTCAGCGCAGCGGTCAGTTCCTCGACCGGGCGCCAGTCGGCTTGGGCCACGTCGCAGCGGTCTGCGGCCAGGGCGGGAAAGGCCAGTCCGGCCAGCATCAGAGCAAGAAGGGGGGTACGCATGGATGTCTCCGTGATCGGTGTTTCGATGCGCACAGCAGTGGACGGCGGACCTTGCAGCAACCTTACAACCCCGGCGGGCAGGCGGTGCCTGCGCGAACGCTTTGACGGGGCCGCGTTCGGGCGTAGGATCCGGGGCAGGGGCGCGATCAACGGGGCGTGTCGATGATGAAGGCCATGCTTGAGGACCGCGCCGACGTCGCCCTGCTGGCGGTTGCGGTGCTGGGCCTGCTGTCCGGACTGGGCCTGCTGGCAGCGTGGCGGCCCGATGCTGCCGCAGTGGCGTTTAGCGCCGGGGTGATCCCCGTACTGGCGGCCCTGTTGGCCCAGATCCTGCACAGCCTGGCGCGTCGCGAGGTCGGGCTGGACATCGTGGCCGCGCTGTCCATGTCCGCCGCACTGATCTTCGGAGAGACGCTGGCGGCCGCGGTGGTCGCGCTGATGTATTCGGGCGGCACGTTCCTTGAGGGTTTTGCCGCAGGCCGCGCCCGGCGAGAGATGACCGACCTGCTGTCCCGCGTCCCCCGCACGGCGACCCTGCATCGGGGCGATGGCCTGGTTGAGGTCGCGCTGGACCGGATCGGGCCCGGTGACCTGCTGCTGATCCGGCAGGGCGCGGTCGCCCCGGTGGACGGGACGGTGGCGGGTCCGGGCGCGCTGCTGGACCAGTCGGCGCTGACCGGCGAATCCATGCCCCTGCGCCGGACGCAGGGCCAGGAGGTGATGAGCGGGTCGACCAATCTGGGCGATGCGTTCGACCTCCGCGCCACCCGTCGCGCCGCCGACAGCACCTATGCCGGCATCGTCCGCCTGGTGGAGACCGCGCAGGCGTCCAAGGCGCCGATGGCGCGTCTGGCCGACCGGTACGCGATGCTGTTCCTGGCGGTCACGGTGACCCTGGCGACCGCTGCGTGGTGGGTCACGGGCGATCCGATCCGGGCGGTGGCGGTCCTGGTCGTGGCAACGCCCTGTCCACTGATCCTGGCCGTGCCGGTGGCCCTGGTCGCGGGGCTGTCGCGGGCGGCGCATTTCGGCGTGCTGATCAAGGGCGCAAAGCCGCTGGAGGCGCTGGCCGGCATCCGCACGCTGATCCTGGACAAGACCGGCACCCTGACCCAGGGCCGCCCCCGGATCGTGTCTGTGCAGCCGACGGGCAGCCTGTCCCCCGACCAGATGATCCGTCTTGCCGCGGCGCTGGACCAGGCCTCGGGCCATCCGATCGCGCGGGCCATCGTCGCTGCCACGGCGGGGGTACCGTTGCCGGTGCCTGCGGCGGTGGTGGAAACCCCGGGCGAAGGCGTGGCGGGCATCGTGGACGGTCATGCGGTCGTCGTGGGCGGCACCGATTTCGTCTTGGCGCAGCTGGGCCTTGCGCCTACGGACGCGCCCCTGCGCGACGAAGGCGCGGTGGTCGTGTCCCTGAGCGTCGATGGCGTCCTGGCAGGGCACTTGGTCCTGGCGGACGCGTTGCGGCCGGGCATGGCCGCGTTGCTGGCCGGGCTGCGCCGCCGCGGGATCGGGCGCATCCTGCTGGCCACGGGCGACCGACGCGCGGTCGCGATGGCGGTCACGCGCGGGCTTGGGCTGGACGATGTGCAGGCCGGGCTAAGCCCGGACGACAAGGTCCGGCTGGTCCTGTCCGCACGCGGATCGGGCCCGGTGATGATGGTGGGCGATGGGGTGAACGACGCGCCCGCGCTGGCCGCCGCCGATATCGGGGTGGCGATGGGCGCGCGCGGGGCCGCCGCCTCGGCCGAGGCGGCGGATGTCATCCTGCTGGTCGATCGGCTGGACCCGCTGCTGCCCGGCATCGAGATCGCGCAATGCGCGCGCCGCATCGCGCTGCAAAGCGTCGTGGCCGGGATCGGGCTGTCGGGCCTGGGCATGATCGCCGCTGCCCTGGGCCATCTGTCCCCGGTGCAGGGCGCGATCCTGCAGGAGGTGATTGACGTGGCCGTGATCCTGAACGCCCTGCGCGCCCTGCGGATCGTGCCGGGACAGGGCGACCCGGCGTCGGAGACGGCCTGACGGGGTGCGGACCACGGGTGTTGCCGTCCCGCCATCCGACCTGTACCTGCGTCCAGTAGTCACGGCGCGGCAAACCGGCGATGGTCCGGCATGACCATTCGCGACGCGACCCCTGCATTCTGGACCAAGGCCAGCCTGGCCACGCGCTTTGCCGTCGTGGGCGGGCTGGTCCTGGCGGTGTTCATGGTGCTGGCCGCGTGGCTTCTGACGGACCGGATCCGGCAGGTCGTGGTCCGCAACACGGCGACGGCGGCGGCGCTTTACATGGACAGTTTCCTGCACCCGCTGGTCGAGGATCACGTCGCCGGAACCGCCCCGTCCCCCGCCATGCGCCGCGCCCTGTCCGAGGTTCTGCCGGCGACCGAGATGGACGGCCGCATCCTGTCCTACAAGGTCTGGACGCAGGGCGGGCTGATCATCGCGGCATCCGACCCCGACCTGATCGGCCGCACGTTCCCCCTGTCCAAGGAGCTGTCCCAGGCTTGGGCCGGACGTATCGCCGCCATCTTCGAGGATGACGCCGAGGAGGAGGACCGCGCCGAACACGCGCTCGGGATGCCGCTGCTGGAGATCTACAGCCCCATCCGCGCCGACTGGACCGGAGAGATCATCGCGGTCGCCGAACTTTACGTCGCCGATCCTGCGCTCAAGGCGGACCTGCAGGCCGCGCGTCTGACGGCGCTTGCGGGCGTGGGCGGGGGCGGGCTGTCCCTGGGGCTGGTGCTTTACGCCATCGTGCGCCAGGGCAGCCGGACCATCGACCACCAGCGCCGCGACCTGGACCGCCGGCTGGCCGACATGCGCCGCCTGTCCGAGCGCAACGACCTGCTGCGCCTGCAGGTCCAAGAGGCCGCCGGGCGTGCCGCCGCCACGACCGAGGGCGGCCTGCGCCGGATCGGCGCCGATCTGCATGACGGGCCGGCCCAGGACCTGGCCTATGCCCGGTTGCGGCTGGACGCGCTTGCGCGCACCCCCACCCCGGCGCCGGACGAGATGGCCGCGATCCAGCAGGCGCTGGACCGCGCGATGTCCGAGATCCGCCAGATCTCCAAGGGCCTGGTCCTGCCGGAACTGGCGCATCTGCCCGCCGAGGCGATCGTCCGTCTGGCGGTCGAGGCGCATCAGGCGCGCGTTCCGGCCCCGGTCGCGGTGCAGCTTGATACGGACGGCGCGCCGCCCCTGACGCCGGGCCTGCGCATCTGCCTTTATCGCTTTGTCCAGGAGGGGCTGAACAACGCCGCCCGCCATGCCGGCGGCGCGGATGTCGCGGTGCGCCTGCAGGGCGGGGCGGGGATGCTGCGCCTGACGGTCGCGAATGCGGGTGCGGGTCCTGCCGCGGACCACGCGCCGGGGCTGGGCCTGCAGGGATTGCGCGACAGGGTCGAATCGCTTGGCGGCCGCTTTGGACTGGAGCGGCGCTGCGGGCGCACGGAATTGTGGATGGAGGTCGAGACATGAGCGGGCATCGGGTTGTGGTGGCGGACGATCATCCGCTGTTCCGCGAAGGCGTCGCGCGCACGCTGCAGGAAAGCGGCCGCTTTGCCGTGGTGGCCACCGCCGCCTCGGGCGCGGAGGCGGTCGAGGCGGCGCGCAGGCATGCGCCGGACCTGGTGCTGCTGGACCTGTCGATGCCGCAGGGCGGGCTTTGGGCGCTGGAACGCATCGCCCTGCTGCAGCCCGCGCCGGTGATGGTCCTGCTGACCGTGTCCGAGGACGGCGACGCGGTCTTTGCCGCCCTGGAGGGGGGCGCGCGGGGCTATCTGCTGAAGGGCATCGGCGGGGCCGAACTGGTCGCCACGCTGGAACGGGTAATGCAGGGCGAAAGCCACGTCGCCCCGTCGCTGGCGGCGCGGATGCTGGCGCGGATGCGCAGCCCCGTGCCCTCGTCCCGCGATGGCCTGGACCTGCTGACCCCGCGAGAGGAGGAGGTCCTGCGGCTGGTGTCCGAAGGCCTGTCCAACAAGGAGATCGCGCGGCGCACCGACGTGCAGGAACGCACGGTCAAGCACCACATGACGCAGATCCTGCAGAAGCTGCACCTGCGTAACCGGACCGAGGCCGCGCTTCTGGCGCAAAAGGAATGGCGCAACGGCTAGCGTTGCGCCATTCGGTGGGGTGGCCGGGATCAGCGGCTGAACGCGGACAGACGCTGCATGTCCTCGGTCGTGGCGCGCCGTTCGACGACGGTGCGGCCCTGGGCGTCCTTCAGCTCGTATCGCCCGTTCTCCAGCTCCTCGCGCCAGCCGTCGGCATAGGAGACCTCGATCCCGCGGGCAGAGCGTTCGATCTCGGTCGGGCGCGACCCCGCGGCACCCCCGCCGACCGTGCCGCCACCCGGCGTGCCCGACGGACGGTCGTCGCGGCCACGGCCATGCCCGCCGTGATCGTCCGAATGCCCGTCATCGCGACCCCGCCCCCGGCCGCCGTGGTCGTCACCCCCACGATCATCGCCGCCGCGCCCGCCGTGGTCGTCACCCCCGCGATCGTCGCCGCCGCGCCCGCCATGGTCGTCGCCACCGCGACCACCGTGGTCGTCACCGCCGCGATCATCGCCACCGCGCCCGCCACTGTCGTCACCGCCCCGGTCGCCGTCCTTGGCGAAGGCCATCGCGGATGTCAGCCGCAGGCCCGCATCCGGGTCCAGCCGGACCGATACGGGGGCGGCAATCGCCGCGCCCGCCAGCAGCAGCACCGCCAGCCGCATCCGAAAGGGGCGGTTCGTCATGTGAATGGTGGGGATCATCTTATCTCTCCGCAACGGGGGCCGTCCTGCGGCCGTTGAACACCCCTGCATGAAACCATATCCGCGATCCCTGCGGATCGTACCAAGGTCCGGTACGGGGAAACGCAAAGGTCCGTCGGAATTCCCCGACCCTTGTCCCCCCGCGGCCGCCGTCCGCCCGCGTGGCGGCGCGGGCTGGCGGAGGATCCGGAGCGCAGACCTGCATTCGACCGGATGGTGCGTCGCTGAGTCTTTTTGAACTGACGCCCGAAATGGTCATTCGCGCGCCGATCATTCCCGCCACCGGCAATCCGCACCGAAGCTGATGGCAACAGGGCAGGACGGGCCGCCGCAATACCAGGCGTCGGCACGTCGTCCATGGAACGTCCGCCATCGCTGGTGCGGCACGCTGACCGCGGTGATCATCGCTGCGGCCGGGGGGAACAGCGTTATGCGCCGCCCTGGTTTCCGTCCACGGCCGAGGGGACCGTCATGCGCCCTCCCTGCGCCAACCGTTCCGGGGGTGATAGCGCGCGTCGATGCGCCCGGCCTCCAGCGTCAGAAGATGCAGCCAGCCGTTGTCGAACAGCGCGGCGACCTGTGGATGGCGGGCCAGGACCGCATCGATGGCCGATGTCGGCGCGTCCAGCATCACCGTCAGCCGCAGGGGATCGTGCACGGGGCGGGTGCCGTCATGGACCGCCTGCCATGGCAGACCCGCGCGCAGCCGCCCGCCATTGCCCTCGACGACGCCGATGCCGCCGGTCACGTTGTGGATCAGCTTGTTGCCGCCGCCGAACAGCGGGGCCGCCACGGTCGAGCCGTAATATTGCAGGCTGATCCAGCTGGCCACGACGACCGGGGCCGTCAGGACCAGTTCCAGCACCTTGAAGTCGGGGTCCAGCGCCCGGTCATAGCTGTGCAGGAAGACGCGCCCGCCAAGGTCCAGCCCGCGCGTGGTGGCGCGCGGTGCGGCGATGAAGGCCGCGCAGCCGGCAAGCCCCCATTCGGGGCGCGTCTCGGCCCAATCGGTCGCGCGGGCAGCGATGGTCGCGGGCGTCGCGCCGGGCAGGCGCTGCGCCCGCTCGGCCCGGGTCAGGGCGCCGGCGGCAGCCAGCCAGTCCGTCGTGCGGGCCAGGTCGGGCGCATGACCGGCCGGGGCGTCGTCGGCAAAAAGCGTCACGCGGTCGGTCGTGGTGTCATGAAGCGCGGCCACGAACAGCGTGTCGTCGGGCAGCGCGATGCCGTGGGCGGGCAGGGCGGCACGGGTGTCGGGATCGTTCAGCAGACCCGCCAGCACACGGGCCGAGACTTCTCCGCTGCGCCCGCCGCAGGCGCCGCAGTGATAGGCGCTTTCATGGGGATTGTTCGTCACCGACGCACCATGCCCGACCAGCAGGACGACCCGCGCCTGCCCCCCCACCAACCCCATCGCGCGCAGCACGCCAGCCGCCATCGCCCCCTTTGCGGCGGGGTCCATCGGCGCGGACAGGTGCGGTGCCGCGGTGGCGGCGGGCATCTTGGACCGGCCAAGTGCGCCCTGCAGCAGCTTGGCCCCGTATAGCGGGCCGGCCGCCTCGACGAAGGCAAAGGAGGACACGGCTGCCTGCCGGAACCGGCCCCAGGCCCGGGCGGTGCGGGCCACGATGCGGGCATGCGCCTCGGCGTCGTCGGTGGTGCGGTCGCGGGCCGACAGCGACGGCGACAGCAGCACGGGCAGATGCGCCTCGGCCAGGTCGCTGCCCTGCGGGCGATAGGCCAGCGGCAGGCCGAAAAACCCGGCAAAGCCCAAGGTTTCGGCATCGGGGGCGACCCGTTCCAGCGCGCGCCGGAACACCTCGGACCGCACGTCGATGCAGAACACCGCCTGCAGGGCCGGACATGCGGGGGCCGGGCGCGATGCGGACAGTTGCGCGATCAGCCCGCGCTGATAGGCGCGTTCGGATGCCTCCTGCAGGATCGCGTCGACCACCTGGTCGGGCGACGGCTCCAGGGGCCGGGCATGGTCCCGGACGATGCCTGCCCAGCCCTCGGCCAGATCGGGGGCATGGGCCAGCAGCGCCTCCTCCCAGATCAGGCGGATCGCCAGCAGGTCGGTCAGCGTGGTGTCGGTGCCGCCCGCCTGTTCGGCCTGCCACGACAGCCAGCGCGCATGCTGCGCCCAGCCCCCCAGATCGACCAGCAGCCGGTGAAACGCCGTCGGGGCGGCATCGGGCGTCAGGCCCAGGCTGGCCGCGGCGCGCAGGATGGCCCGGTCGGGCGTGTCGGGCGCGGCGGCGACATGCGCGCAGAACCCCCGCAATCCGGCAATTTCGGGGGTCAGGTCGTTGACCGCCCATTCCCGCCACGCCGCAAAGGCGCCCAGGCCGGGGGCGGGCGTCCACAGCGCCTGCCCCTGATCGAACCGGCCCGCGGCCCACAGCCCGATGCTGCGGGCGATGATCTGGGGCCAGTCGATGCCGTGGCGGCGCGCGGCCAGATCGGCCAGCGTCGGCAGCGCCCTGGGCGCGGGGGCCGGGGCGTTCAGGCGCAGCTTCAGCGTGGCCAGATCCACCGGCTTCAGCGGCGAGGCGCAGGCGATCAGCGCCGCCGCCAGGTCGTCGTCGCTGATGCGACCGGCGGCGACCACGGCGCGGAAGTCTTCGCGCGGACGGATCGACGACAGGCCCGCGACGCGGGTCAGCCGGGCGGCGGCCCGGGGCAGGTCGTCGTCGGTCTGGCCCAGGAACGGGCTGACGGCCACGGTCGCCGCCAGTGGAAAGGCCGGCGGGATCGCGGCCGCGGCGACCGTCGCGGCGCCCAGTAGGCCGGCGGCGTGATCGGTCATCAGGTTGGAACGGTCAAGGAACATGAAAGCCTCCGCAGGGGACGATGTCGGGGATCAGTTGGGCCGGGCGATGCGGAATCCGCCGATCATCCGGTCGAAGAGGGCGTTGATGTACAGCCCGTTGGCCAGGTGGACGCGCAGGGCGGCCGTCGCCGGATGGTGCATCCACAGCGGGAACAGGGCCTGTGCGACCGCGATCAGCCCGAACGAGACCAGCACCAGCGCGATCAGCGCCCATTCCAGCGCGCCGGGGACCGGCGGCAGTGGCAGCGACGACCCCCACAGCCTGTCCGCCAGAAGGTGAAAGCCGAAATATCCCGTGGCCGTCGCAAGCGAGCCCACCGCCGTGCGCTGCGTCAGCGTGCGGGGTGCGGCATCGGCCAGGCCCTGGGCCACCAGATAGGCCGTGCCGAAGATCAGGATCGCACCAAGGGCCAGCGCCTGCGCCGACTTGGTCCCGCCGATCGCCCAGAAGACCAGCGCGACGACTGCGTAGAGGACCAGCGCCATCCCGAAGGCGCGTGCCACCGCACCCGCGCCGGGCACCGCGACCGGGCCGGGCCGCCGGGCCGCCGCCACCGCCCGGACCGCCTGTCCCGACGCCAGGAAGGCATGGGCCTTGTACAGCGAATGGGCCACGACATGCAGCAGCGCCAGCGTCCACAGGCCCAGCCCGCATTGCAGCAGCAGGAACCCCATCTGGGCGACGGTGGACCAGGCCAGCGCCGTCTTGACCGCGCTTTGCGTCAGCATGACCATCGCGCCCAACAGCGCCGACAGGCCGCCCAGCAGGACCAGCGCCGCCATGGCGCCGGGGACCGCCTGTACCAGATCGGCGGTGCGGATCAGCAGCAGACCGCCGGCGTTGATGATCCCCGCGTGCAGCAGCGCCGAGACCGGGGTCGGCGCCTCCATCACCTCGGTCAGCCAGCCCTGCACGGGAAAGGCCGCCGTCTTGAGCAGCGCGACCAGGACCAGGGCGGCCACTGCGCCCTTCGCGGCCAGGGGCAGGGGGCCGGCCGTCGCGACCGCGTTGATCGATGCCAGATCGGTCGTGCCGAACGCCACCCAGGTCAGGACCACCGCCACGACCAGCACCGCGTCGCCCGCGCACCACACCCAGGTGAACTTGGCCGCGGCGCGGCGTGCGGCCGGACGGTCCGGATAGAACAGCAGCAGGTCGCGCATCGCGATGCCGATGACGCCAAGGCACAGTGCGATCAGGACCAGATCGCCCGCCATCGCCAGGACAAGCACGGCGGCCAACGCGACCAGGATGCCGCCCTGCGCCCGTGCGGCGCGTGCCTCGCCCACCAGATAGCTGCGGCAATAGCGCAGGACGATCCAGCCCACGAAGGCGACCAGCACGGAAATTGTTGCACCGACCGCGTCCAGTCCAAGGCGGATGCCCGGCGCCAGCGTCAGCGATTGCGGCCCGGTCAGCAGAAGCTGCACCGTGCCCATCAGCGCCAGCGCCATGGCGGCAAGGCCCGCGGCCTCGGCCAGCCGCGGAACGGATCGGGCGCGGGACGGCACCGCGGCGGCAACAAGCAGGAGGGGTCCGAAGAATGTCAGCGGCAGGATCATGGCGCGGGCTCCGATGGAAGGGTCCCTGTCGGATAGCCTCTGGCCATGCTTCTGAAAATTACATATTCTGTAGAAAAACGTTCTGTCAGGTCGAACGATGCTGAACCTTCATCACCTGCGCCTGTTCCGGGCCGTCGCGCTGGACGGCACGCTGACAGGCGCCGCGCGGCGGCTGAACCTGTCGCAATCGGCCCTGTCATCGCAGGTGCGCGTGCTGGAGGCGGCCCTGGGCCACGACCTGTTCGAACGGCGCGGCCGCGGCTTGGTCCTGACCGAGGCCGGCCGCATCGCGCTGGATCATGCCGAGGCGATCTTTCGGACCGCGGACGACCTGTCCGCCACCCTGCGCGAGACGGGGCGCGGTCGCCGCGCGCTGCGGATCGGGGCGCTTGCGACGCTGTCGCGGAATTTCCAGATGCAGTTCCTGCGCCCGCTGATCGGACGCCCGGATGTCGAGGTGGTGCTGCGGTCGGGGATGCAGGCCGAGCTGCTGCGCGGCTTGGAGGTCCTGTCGCTGGACGTGGTGCTGACGAACCACGCCCCGGCGCGCGATGCGGCCAGTCTGTGGCTGGTGCACCGGCTTGCCGACCAGCCCGTCGGCCTGATCGGACTGCCGCGCCTGGTGGGCAGCGGCCGGTCGCCGGACGAATTGCTGCGGTCGGAACCGTTGGTCCTGCCGGTGCCGGAAACCGCCCTGCGTGCCGATTTCGACGCGCTGATGGCCCGGTCGGGCATCGTGCCGCTGATCGCCGCCGAAGCGGACGACATGGCGATGCTGCGTCTTCTGGCGCGCGACGGTGCCGGTCTGGCCGTGATCCCGCCCATCGTCGTGCGGGACGAATTGCAGGCCGGCACCCTGATCGAGGCCGCGCAGCTGGGAGGCATCAGCGAGACGTTCTATGCCGTGACGCTGCAGCGCCGCTTTCCCAACCCGCTGCTGGCAGAGGTCCTGACCGGACAGGACGCGCCGGGGTCCTGAGGCGTCCAGCGACCGGGCCGGGGACGATCGGATGCAGCCATTTGGGCGGGAGGGTGTTATGCCTTGATGCGTTGCACCGGCGGGGCAGGGCCATCAGCCCGCATGACTGCCCTGTTCACCGCATGCGCTGCCGGACCGTTCAGCAGATCGGGCCGGAACAGAGAGAGGGAACGCCATGGACGAGGACCACGGGATCTCCCGGGCCGCCGCGCCTGCCAAATGCGGCGATGTCGCCGAGGAGTTGGCCTATCGCCTGCGCCAGCAGAAGCTGACGGCCGCCTTCGGGGAATACGCGCTGCGCGCCCGCGACGTGACCGACATGCTGCAGGAGGCGTCGCGCGTCTGCGCGCTTGGCCTGAACAGCCAGTTCTGCAAGGTGATGGAATACCTGCCTGCCGAGGGCCGCTTTCTGGTCAAGTCCGGCGTCGGCTGGAGGGACGGGGTCGTGGGGCATGCCCGCGTCGGTGCCGACGCGGAAAGCCCGACGGGCTATGCCTTCCAGACCGGAGAGCCGGTCATCTCGAACCACCTGTCCAAGGAAACGCGGTTCCGCACGCCCAGCCTGCTGGCGGAACACGGCATCCGGCGCGCGATCAACGTGCTGATCCAGGGCGACGGCGACCGGTACGGCGTTCTGGAGGTGGACAGCCCGAACGAGGGGTGGTTCAGCCCGGCCGACCTGGCCTTCCTGCAGGGTTTCGCCAACCTGATCGGGGTGGCGCTGGAACGGCACCGGGTCGAGGAGGCGCTGCGGGCCAGCGAAGCCCGGCTGCAGGACGCCCTGACCCATCAGGAGATCCTGACCCGAGAGATCAGCCACCGCGTCAAGAACAGCCTTGCGATGGTCGCGGGCCTGCTTGGCATGCAGCGTCACGCGATCTCGGACCCGGGGCTGGCGCGCGTTCTGGACGACGCGCAGGGGCGCGTGATGACCATCGCGCAGGTTCACGACCAGCTGTGGCGCGCCAACGAGGTCCACATGGTCGACCTTGCCCCGTTCATGGGCGCGCTGTGCACCCAGCTGCGCGAGGCGGCCGGGCCGGGGCTGTCCCTGGAATGCGACTTTGCGCCGGTCAAGCTGGTGACGGACCAGGCGATCCCGTTGGCCCTGCTGGCGAACGAGCTGGTGACGAACGCGTTCAAATATGCCTATTCCAAGGCTGGTGGGTCCGTTCAGGTCACCATCCGCGTCATCGATCCGGGTCAGCTGCGGCTGACGGTCTGCGACCGGGGCCGGGGCCTGCCGGCCGGTTTCGACGCGGCCGAAGCCAGCAGCCTGGGCATGACGCTGATCGCGGGAATGGCGCGCCAGCTGCGCGGCCGGTCCGAATGGCGGGACGCGCAGCCGGGCACGTGCTATGTCCTGGACTTCGCCGCGCAGCAGGACGCCTAAGGGGGCTGGGGGCCGTGTCGGTGCAGCCGGTCATCGGTCACCCTGCGGGTGATCGGTCGGTCAGGTCCTGGGTTGGGGCGGCAGAACCATTGTTGCTTTGGAAGACGGGCACCTAGGCAGATAGTTGACCAGCGCCAGCACCGTTAAAGCAGGAGACGCGACAGCACACGTTCGTGGACGGCAGTATCCCCCTAGACGCAAATAACGCTGGCTTCGACAAGCAGGCCGATTTGGTGGCCGTGGACATGTCGTAATGGAATATCACGATTATGCTGAGGTCCAAGGCGTCTTGGCTGAACTTCTGCGCGGTGAACTGTAGGATGGGGGAAGGATCAGGATCGCCGGTTCTGTGTCCGCGAAGCAGTCCACGAGCAGCAGCGCGCAGATGATCAACGGGGCCATAATCGCATCCTTGAAGATGGCGAGGATGTTCGACGTCGCCGACGTCGGGATCCCCATGACCGCCATCGCGAAGCTGCAGGCCGCCGACGCCGGAAGCAGCATAAGGGCGGCGGTCAACTTGACGGTCGTGTTCAGGACACCGGGTAGGGCATGGAGAGACACGTGACTTGTGTCACAGGGGTCTTGATTGGATCGACATTCCACATGGCTGCATCCGTCGGAGGTTAGGCAGTCGGTTCGACCGCAACCGCAGCCGAGGGCAGGATCGTCCGGCGGCAGTCGCGCGCCTGTCTTAGGTCGTATGGACAGCGCGGCCCTGCTGTGCGTTGATCGGGAGGGCTGCCGCAAGGCGAGGGAGGGCCATGCGCGACATCGACCATGTCGACGAGATCGACCGCGTGCTGCAAGGACAGGCGACCGGGCGCGACAGCGTCGTGCAGGCCAGCTGGCGACGCTGCATCGAGCGTTACGGCCTGGACCCGTCCAAGCCCTCTCCGGCGCATATCGTCACCGAGACGGAGCTGCGCAGCCATCGCGAACAGTCCGAACGCCTGATCGCCATCGCACGGTCGGGACTGGGCGCGCTGTTCCGGCAGGTGGCGGGGCAGAACTATGTCCTGCTGCTGGCCGATGCCAAGGGCGTGACGGTGGACTTCTTCGGCGACACGCGGTTCCAGGACGACCTGCGCGCGGCGGGCCTGTATCTGGGGTCGGACTGGTCCGAGCATCTGGCCGGAACCTGCGGCGTCGGGGCCTGCCTTTATACCGGAGAGGCGG
The DNA here is from genome assembly GCF_000967735.1 of Paracoccus sp. S4493. Classification (NCBI taxonomy): domain Bacteria; kingdom Pseudomonadati; phylum Pseudomonadota; class Alphaproteobacteria; order Rhodobacterales; family Paracoccaceae; genus Paracoccus; species Paracoccus sp. S4493. The sequence goes on along the minus strand of NZ_JXYF01000051.1, from coordinate 18,891 downwards.
TGACGATCCATCAAAGCGACCATTTCGACCTGCATCACACGCCGTTGTCCTGCACCGCGGCGCCGATCTTCGACACCTCGGGTCAGCTGGCGGCGGTGCTGGACGTGTCGCTGCTGCGGTCGCCCCAGCCCAAGGCCAGCCAGAACCTGGCGATGAATTTGGTGCGCACCTCGGCCCGGCGGGTCGAGATGGCGAACCTGATGGCGATGACGCGCAGCGATTGGGTGCTGCGCCTGTCCTCCAGCCCGGAGTTCCTGGAGGTGGACCCCGAGGCCGCGATTGCGCTGGACGGGGCGGGGCGGATCATCGGCCTGACCCATGCGGCCCAGGCCGCGCTATCGCCCGGAACCGCGCTGCTGGGCCAGCGGCTGGACCAGGTGACCGACCTGTCGGTGGACGACCTGCCCGACCTGATGCGCGGCCGCCCGACCGAGGATCGGGTGATCCGCCTGCGCGACGGCCGGGCGCTGTTCGGTCATGCCATCGCGCCCCAAGCTGCCCGCAAGCCGCGCGGCCAGCCGCTGCTTCCCGGCGGGCTGTCCAGCCTTGCCGGTCCCGACCCCGCGATGCAGGCGCTGCTGGAACGTGCCGCGCGCCTGGCGGACAGCGCGGTGCCGCTGCTGATCCGCGGCGAGACCGGCACAGGCAAGGAGCGGCTGGCCCGCGCCATCCACATGTGCCGAAGGGATGCCGCGCCCTTTCACGTCTTCGACTGTGCGGGCTGCGGACAGGGGCAGGCGCCGCTGCCCGCGGACGGGCAAGGCACGCTGTTCCTCAAGGGGGTCGAAGATCTGGACACGGCCGCGCAGGCGGTGCTGCTGCGGTCGCTGGCCGGGTGCAAGCTGCGCGTGATCGCCACGACGCGCTGCGATCTGGGCCAGCACGTGCGCGACGGGCGGTTCCGGGCGGACCTGTTCTTCCGCATCGCGGGGGCCGCGCTGGACCTGCCGCCGCTGCATCTGCGCCAGGATCTGGACTGGCTGCTGGACCGCCTGCTGCGCGCGGCATCCGCCGACGGGCTGCGGCTGTCGGCGCGGGCGCGGGCCGACCTCAAGGCGCGGCGCTGGCCCGGCAACCTGCGCGAGCTGGCGTCCACCCTTCAGGCCGCGGCCCTGCTGGCCGAGGGGCGGGTGATCGACAGCCACGATCTGCCGCCGCCGCTGCTGGAGGCCGCGGCACCCGCCGGGGTGCCGGAGGATGACCTGCAGCAGGTGCTGGCGGCCTGCGGGGGGAACATGGCGCTGGCGGCGCGCAGGCTGGGGGTCAACCGGTCCACGGTCCTGCGCCGGTTGCGCGCCCTGGGGTGATGTTGCGCGCGCGTTGCGCACGCAACGGTGTTGCGCCGCGGCATGCGATTGCCGCGCCGCGGCGGTCGATTTTGCTGTGCGGGACCGGGTGACGGCCTGCACCCTCCGCTTCGGGAGACCGATTTGAGGGAGGAACCATCATGCTGGACACCACAGCCGAACAGCGCGCGCAGGCGGTGCTGGACGATCTGGGCCAGGCGCTGGAGTCGGGCGACATCGACCGCGCCAAGGCGCTGTTCGCAACCGATTGCCACTGGCGCGACCTGGTCAGCTTTACCTGGAACATCCGCACGCTGGAGGGGCCGGACCAGGTGGCCGACATGCTGCGGGCGCAACTAGGCCACATCGCACCGACCGGCTGGCGGGTGGACCCGGCCGAACCCGTGTCTGATGACGACGGTGTCGTCACTGCGTGGTTCAATTTCGAAACCAAGGTCGGGCGCGGCTATGGCCTGGTCCGCCTGCGCGACGGGCGCATCTGGACGCTGCTGACCGCCCTGCAGGAGCTGAAGGGCCATGAGGAGGCCAAGGGCCCGTCCCGCCCGATGGGCGCCAAGCACGGCGCCGGCAAGAACCGCCCCAGCTGGCGCGAGGAGCGCGAGGCCGAGGCGGCCGAGCTGGGATATTCACGCCAGCCCCACACGCTGATCATCGGCGGCGGGCAGGGGGGCATCGCACTTGGTGCGCGGCTGCGGCATCTGGGTGTGCCCGCGATCATCATCGACACCAACGACCGGCCCGGCGACAGCTGGCGGCGCCGCTACAAGTCGCTGTGCCTGCACGACCCGGTCTGGTACGACCATCTGCCCTATCTGAAGTTCCCCGACACCTGGCCCGTCTTTGCCCCCAAGGACAAGATCGGCGACTGGCTGGAGATGTACACGCGGGTGATGGAGCTGAACTACTGGACCCGCAGCACCTGCAGGTCGGCCCGCTATGACGAGGCCAAGGGCGAATGGACGGTCGTGGTGGACCGCGACGGGGAACAGGTCACCCTGCACCCAAAGGAGCTGGTCCTGGCCACCGGCATGTCGGGCAAGGCGAACGTCCCGAACTTTCCCGGCATGGACCGCTTCAAGGGCGAACAGCACCATTCATCCAAGCATCCCGGCCCCGATGCCTATGCCGGCAAGAAGGTCGTGATCGTGGGGTCGAACAATTCGGCCCATGACATCGCCGCGGCGCTTTGGGAACATGACGCCGATGTCACGATGATCCAGCGGTCCTCGACCCATATCGTGAAATCCGACAGCCTGATGGAGATCGGTCTGGGCGCGCTTTACTCCGAGGAGGCCGTCGCGGGCGGCATGACGACGGAAAAGGCCGACCTGATCTTTGCGTCGCTGCCCTACAGGATCATGCACCAGTGGCAGATCCCGCTGTACAACCAGATCCGCGAACGCGACGCCGATTTCTATGCGGGGCTGGAAAAGGCGGGGTTCAAGCTGGACTTCGGCGACGATGACAGCGGCCTGTTCATGAAGTACCTGCGCCGTGGATCGGGATACTACATCGACGTGGGCGCCAGCCAGCTGATCATCGACGGCAAGATCAAGCTGGCCCACGGCCAATTGGTCGAGATCACCGAGAACGGCGTCCTGCTGGACACCGGAGAGGAGTTGCCCGCCGACCTGATCGTCTATGCGACCGGATACGGGTCGATGAACGGGTGGGCCGCAGACCTGATCGGGCAGGACGTGGCCGATAAGGTGGGCAAGGTCTGGGGCCTGGGCTCGGGCACCACCAAGGACCCCGGTCCCTGGGAGGGCGAACAGCGCAACATGTGGAAGCCGACCCAGCAGCCCGGCCTGTGGTTCCATGGCGGCAACCTGCACCAGTCGCGGCATTACTCGCTGTACCTGGCCCTGCAGCTGAAGGCGCGGGCCGAGGGGATCGAGACCCCCGTCCACGGGCTGCAGCCGGTGCATCACCTGTCCTGACCGGCGCCGGCCCGGCACCCCGCCGGGCCGCCTTTTCCCAAGGAGAGACATCATGACCACCGACAACAGGGTGGCGCTGGTCACCGGCGCCGCCAGAGGGATCGGGCTGGCCATCGCACAGCGCCTGTCGCGCGACGGGCTGGCCGTGGCGCTGGCCGATCTGGACCAGGAGGCGCTGGACCGTGCCGCAGCCACCATCGACGGCCCCGTGGCGACGATCCGACTGGACGTCGCCGACCGCGCCGCCGTCATCGACGCCGTCGCCCGCACCGAGGCCGATCTGGGCGGGTTCGACGTGATGATCAACAATGCGGGCATCGCGCAGGTCCAGCCCATCGCCGACATCACCGAGGCCGAGATGGACCGCATCCACGCCGTCAACGTCAAGGGCGTCCTGTGGGGCATCCAGGCCGCCGCCGCGCAGTTCAAGGCCAAGGGGCGGACGGGCAAGATCGTCTCGGCTGCCTCCATCGCGGCGCACGAGGGCTATGCCATGCTGGGCGCCTATTGCGGGACGAAGTTCGCGGTCCGTGCCCTGACCCAGGTGGCGGCCAAGGAGTTCGCGGCCCAGGGCATCACCGTGAACGCCTATTGCCCCGGCGTCGTGGGCACCGACATGTGGACCCAGATCGACGCCCGCTTTGCCGAGGTCACCGGCGCCAAGGTCGGCGAGACCTTCGACGCCTTCGTGGGCGGCATCGCCCTGGGCCGGTCGCAGACTGCCGAGGACGTGGCCCGCCTGGTATCCTATCTGGCCAGCCCCGACAGCGACTACATGACCGGCCAATGCGTCATCATGGACGGCGGCCTGGTCTATCGCTGATCCCCTTTCCCAACGGAGCATCCCATGAAAGCCCTGCGTTTCCACGCCGCCCGCGACCTGCGCATCGAGGAGATCGACGCCCCCGCCGACCCCGCCGCGGGTCAGGTCCTGATCCGCAACACCTTCTGCGGCATCTGCGGCACCGACCTGCACGAATACGCCTATGGCCCGATCTTCGTCCCGAAAGAGCCACATGCCTTCACCGGCGCCCACGGCCCGCAGGTGCTGGGCCACGAATTCGGCGGCGTGGTCGAGGCCGTGGGTGCGGGCGTCACCCACGTCGCCCCCGGCGACCGCGTGTCCGTCCAGCCGCTGATCATGCCCCGGTCGGGCGATTACTATGCCGATCGTGGGCTGTTCCACCTGTCCGACCAGCTGGCCCTGGCGGGTCTGTCTTGGCATTCGGGCGGCATGGCGGAACGGGCACTGCTGAACGACTACAACGTCGTCAGGATCCCCGACGATCTGCCCGACGAGGCCGTGGCCCTGATCGAGCCCGCGGCCGTCGCGGTCTATGCCTGCGACCGGGGCGGGGTCTTTGCCGGGTCGTCCGTTCTGGTGACGGGGGCGGGGCCCATCGGTGTGCTGACGCTGATGGCCGCGCGGGCGGCGGGCGCCGTGCGGCTTTTCGTTTCCGATCCGAACGAGACGCGGCTGGCGCTGGTGCGCGACCTGCTGCCCGACGTGGTCACGCTGAACCCGACCAAGGCGTCGGTCGGCGACGCGGTCCGCGCGGCGACCGAGGGCGGCGTGGGCTGTGACGTGGCGATCGAATGCGTGGGCAACGAGCATGCACTGAAGGCCTGCCTGGACGCGGTGCGCAAGCAGGGGGTGGTCGTGCAGACCGGCTTGCATCCGCATGACAACCCGCTGGACTGGTTCGCGGTCACCTTCAAGGATGTCGACCTGCGGGGCAGCTGGGCCTATCCCACGCATTACTGGCCGCGCGTGGCGGGCATGATCGCGTCCGGCGCGCTTCCCGCCGCCAAGGTCGTGACACGGCGGATCGGCCTGAACGAGGCGATCACCGAAGGGTTCGACCGGCTTCTGGACCCGGCCGGCACGCAGCTGAAGATCCTGATCGACCTGTCGCGCTGATCCGACCCGGACGCGCTGTCGTCCATCCACGGGGCCCGCGCCTGCGGGCCTTGCCAACCGGCGCCAAGGGCAGGGCGCTGTCCAAGCGAATTGGCGTGCTATCGCTCAAGGACCTGTGCGTGGCCCCAAGTCCGCTAATCACGCCGATCGGATCGGACGTCACGGTCGGCTGGCTTCGCTAGACGAGGAGGTGCAGACCGCCGGCCTAAGGGCAAGCCGGCGCGTCCCCAACCAGGTTCGATCCCGACGATCGTCAGGCCAGGGATACGGCGGGTGCGGGCGTGAACGCGCTGACAAAGGCCGCGACGGCAGCGTCGCTGTCGCCTTGCGCGAACGCCTCCATCCCGACGGGCCCGTCATAGCCCATCCGCACCAGCGCGGTCGCGATCGCGGCAAAGCCGATCTCTCCGGTGCCGGGTTCGAAGCGGCCCGGATTGTCCGCGACCTGGATCTCTCCGATCCAGGGCAGGCAGCGTTCGCACCAGCGGATCAGGTCGCCCTCTCCGATCTGGGTGTGATACAGATCCAGGTTGATGCGCAGCTGGGGCCGGTCGATGGACGAGACCAGCGCAAGCACGTCGCCCGTCGATGCGAACGGGCAGCCCGGATGATCGCGCTGGTTCAGGTTCTCCAGCGTGAAGACGACGCCCTCCCGTTCGGCAAGATCGCAGATGCGGTTCAACGTGTCGCGCGCCTGCAGCCACATCGCGCCGCTGACGACCTCGTGCGGGGACAGGGGGATGCCGTGATCGCCCAGGCCCGTCCCGTGCAGGTTCAGCCGCGCCACGCCAAGCCGCTTGCCGACCTCTATCGCCTCCCTGGCCGATGCCAGCAGCATCATTGCCCCTTCTGCATCCGCAAGACGGCCGCGCAGATAGCCGTTCATGATGGTATAGCGCGCCCCGACCCGGGCCAGCTTGTCCAGGTCGTGGCTGTCCCAGTTCCACAGACCGACGCCCAGCCCCATCTCTGTCAGGCGTGCGGCGCGCCATTCCATGGGCCGGTCCGGCCACAGCATCTCGGCACAGGCAGCCAGCTGAAAGGGGCGGGGGCGCGGATCAACGCTGCGGGGGGCGGTCATCCGACCTGCTCCATTTCGGGGGCAGGGACGAAACGCCAGTTGCGGCGGGGCCCGGCCATGACATTCAGGTAATACAGCTCGAACCCGTGGGGGGCGCCGCAGGGATGGTGGCCGCGGGGGACCAGGACGACGTCGTGGTCGCGCACCGCCATCACTTCGTCCAGGCTGCCGTCGTCGGTATAGACCCGCTGCACCGCCCAGCCCTGGGCGGGCTTCAGGCGGTGGTAATAGGTCTCCTCCAGATAGGTGATGCGGGGGAAATCGTCCTCGTCGTGACGGTGGCTGGGATAGGACGACCAGTTGCCGGCGGGGGTAAAGACCTCAGTGACCAGCAGGCTGTCGCACCAGTCCTCGGCCTCCATGGCGATGTTGTTGATCCAGCGGGTGTTGCTGCCCTCGCCCCGCTGCGTCAGCGTGATGCCGTCCGGCCCGATCCGCCGTGCCGCGTGTCTGCCATGACCGGGCGCGGAACAGACCGCGATGACGCAGTCGGTCACCGCCTCGGCCGTCCAGTCTTGTCCGTTCGGGACATAAAGGCAATGCGGCGGCGTCCTCTCGAAGACATCCATCCGGTCGCCCAGGACGCCCCAGTCCTGCCCCGCGGCCCGAACGGACGCGCGGCCCTCGACCATCACCACGATCACCTCGCGCGCCTGCGTCGCCTCCGCTACGCGCTCTCCGGCACGCAGACGGTGCAGGGCAAAGCCGACATAGCGCCACCCGGCGCTCTCCGGCGTGATGCGATGCACCTCGCCATGCGTCCCGAACGGCCGCCTCAACAGGTCCGCCATCTTTGCCTCCTTCTGCGTCCGCATCCGCTTCTTCTTTGTCCAAAAACCCCCGGGGAATCCCGGAACGGGATGGGGGCTGGCCCCCTCAGCCGCGCCCCGCGGCGCTGTCGCCCCGGTCCAGCCCGGCCTCCGCCGCGGCCGCCCGCAGCGCCCTCAGCCCCATCGCCTGATAGTGCAGCGGGTCGCGCTGGACGGGGTCTTGCTCAGCCTCGATCACCAGCCAGCCGTCGTAATCCGCCTCGGCCAGGATGCGCAGCAACGGCACGAAGTCGATCGCCCCCTCGGGGTCGCCCGGCACGGTGAAGGCCCCCGCCATCACCGCCTGCAGAAAGGACAGCCCTTCCGCCCGCACGCGCTCGGTCAGCGGGCGGCGGATGTTCTTGGCATGGAAATGCGCGACGCGGGGGGCGTGACGGCGCAGCACCGCCTCGGGGTCGCCACCGCCGAAGGTGCAGTGGCCGGCATCGAACAAAAGGTGCGTCGCGGGACCGGTCGCGGCCATGAAGGCGTCGATCTCCTCGGGGCTCTCGACAACGGTGCCCATGTGATGGTGATAGGCCAGCGTGACGCCCTCGCCGGCCAGATAGGCGGCAAAGGCCTCGATCCGTGCGCCGAACGCCGCCATCTCCTCGGCACTCAGCCGGGGGCGGTCATTCACCGCGACATCGGCGCGTCCATGCACCGTGTTCGAGCATTCGCAGACGATGCAGACGCGGCAGCCGTTCGCCTTCAGCTTGGCCAGATGCGGCTGGACGGCGGCGATCTCGTCCTCGACCGAACGCGTCAGCAGTTCGGTCGAATACCACCCCGAGATAAAGCGCAGCCCGTATTCCGCCAGCAGCGATTTCAGCGCCTGCGGATCGTCCGGCCAGCGGTGACCGTTCTCGATCCCGTCAAAGCCGATCTCGGGGCCCGCCTGGCGCAGGATCTGCTCGGTCGGGATATGGGCGCCGATGGACGTGTCGTCGTCATTCGCCCAGGCAATGGGGTTGGTGCCATAGAGGATCATGGTCCTGCCTTCAGTTGATCGTGGCCTGATGCGCGATCTGTTCCAGATAGCGCGCATAGGCCTGTTTCAGCGTCTCCGTGCCCCCGACCGCCGGGACCGCCACGTCCCAGAACTGGCCCGCGCCCTCCAGCCCGTCGCCAGGGCCGGGCCGGGCGGTGGTCTCGATGACGATGACGGTGGGAATGTCGCGACCGCGCGCGGCCGCGATCTGATCCTGCAGATCGGCCAGATCGCGCGCCCTGACCGCATGGGCCCCCATGCTGGCCGCATGGGCGACATAGTCGATCTGCGGCTGCGCCTCGACCCGGCAATCGGCGTACAGGTTGTTGAACGCCGCCCCGCCCGTATGCGCCTGCAGGCGGTTGATGCAGCCATAGCCGCGATTGTCGGTCAGGATCACCGTGAAGGGCACGCGCCGCATGACCGCCGTGGCCAGCTCGCTGTTGGCCATCATGTAGCTGCCGTCGCCGACGAAACACAGCACCTCGCGTGCGGGGCGGGCCAGCTTCAGGCCCATCGCCCCGGCGATCTCGTAGCCCATGCAGGAATAGCCGTATTCCATGTGATACCCGTGGCGGCTGGCTTGCCACAGCAGCTTCAGCGCGCCGGGCATGGTGCCGGCGGCGCACATGGCGATGCCGTCGGGCGCGGCCGCCTGCACGGCGCCGATCACCTGCGCGTCGGTCGGCAGCCCGTCGGCCGGCCTGCTGCAATGGGCATCGACCGCCGCCAGCCAGCCGGCACGCGCCTGCGGATCGGCGGAATCAAAGCGCAGATCGCCCAGCTCGGCGGACAGCGCCTGCAGCGCCACGCGCGCATCGGCCACCAGGCCGACCCCGCCCTGCTTGGCCGCGTCATGGGCCGCGACGTTGATCCCCAGCAGCCGCGCCTGCGGGAACAGGGTGCGCGAACCCGTGGTGAAATCCTGCAGGCGCGTGCCCACCGCGACGACCAGGTCCGCGGCGCGGAGCGCCGCATTCGCCGCGGCCGAACCGTCGACCCCGGCGGCGCCGAAATTCATCGGATGATCCTGCGCCAGGGCCGACTTGCCGGCCTGCGTCTCGACCACCGGGATGTTGAACCGGGTAGCAAAGGCGTCCAGCGCATCCTCGGCGCCGGAATAGATCACGCCGCCGCCGCAGATTACCACCGGTGCCTCGGCCGCACGGATCATCGCCGCCGCATCGGCAAGCTCGGCCGCGTCGGGCGCGGGGCGCCGGATGCGCCAGACGCGGGGCGCAAAGAACGCCTCGGGCCAGTCATGGGCCTCGGCCTGCACGTCCTGGCAGAAGGCCAGGCAGACCGGGCCGCAGTCGACCGGATCAGTCATCACCTGCAACGCGCGGGGCAGGGCGGTCAGCAGGTGCTCGGGCCGGGTGATGCGGTCGAAATAGCGCACGACCGGGCGAAAGCAGTCATTCGCGCTGATCGTGCCGTCGCCGAAATCCTCGACCTGCTGCAGCACCGGGTCGGGGCGGCGCGAGGCATAGACGTCGCCCGGGATCAGCAGCAGCGGCAGGCGGTTCACATGCGCCAGGGCGGCAGCGGTCACCAGGTTCGTGGCCCCCGGCCCGATCGAGGCCGTCACCGCCTGCGCCCGCCGACGGGCATGGCCCTTGGCAAAGGCGATGGCGGCATGGGCCATGGTCTGTTCGTTCTGGCCGCGCCAAGTCGGAAGATCGTCGCCGATCCCGTGCAGCGCCTCACCAAGGCCGGCCACGTTGCCATGCCCGAAAATCGCCCAGACACCGTCGATGAACCGCTCTCCGTTCTCGGTCATCTGCACCGAAAGCCAGCGTACCATCGCCTGCGCCGCCGTCAATCGAACCGTCTGCTGCATTCGCCCACCCTTGCCTTCCATGTTGTCCAACGCCGCCGCGTCCCGCACGCTCATGCCGCCACCCTCGCGGCGGCTCGGGCCTGGTCCCAGACCTCGCACAGCCGCCGATAGCGGGCGGCCATCTCTGTAACGGCCGCCGCGTCGTCGATGCGCCCCGCGAACCAGTCACGCGCCACTTGGCCAAAGATCGTCCGCCCGACCGCAAATCCGCGTACCAGGTCAAAGCCCGCCGCGATCCTGAAGCTTGCCGCCAACTCGGCCTCGGGCGCGTCCAGGCCCAGGACCACGATGCCGCGGGTGTGGCGGTCATGCGCCTCGATCGCGTCGATGGCCTTGGCCCAGGCCGCTTGGCTGGTCAGGGGTTCCAGCTTCCACCAATCGGGATAGATACCCGCCGCATAGAATTGTGCAATCAGCGTCGCGGTCGTCGCGTCATCGACCGGCCCGACCTTCGACGGAATGATTTCCAGCAGGAACTCCAGCCCGTTGCGACGCGCCGCGGCGTACAGCCGACCGACCGTCGCCTCCTGCTCGGCCCGCAGGGCGGCATCGTCATCGGGATGGCAGAAGCACAGCACCTTGACGACGTTCTCGCGCGCCCATTCGCCCAGGCCCCCGCAATCCGGGCCCAGTTCCGGCTCCAGCGTCAGCGGGCGCGAGCCCGGCCATTCGGCGGGCCGCCCGATCCAGAGGCCGGTGCCCGAGGCCGCATGCAGCGCCGCGCGCCCGATGCGACCGTCGCACAGGATGCCATAGCCGCCTTGGCCATCCTGCACTTGCAGCGCCGCGTCAAGGCAGAGCCGCTTGAAGGCGCCGCCCCCGGCGGGGGTGTATCCGTCCATCTCCTCCAGCTGCATCCGGTGGTCGAAGGCAAACACGCGCATCGTGGACCAGTCGCCGCCCATCCGCCCCTGGCGGTTCGTGGCCCAGTGGATCTGCTCCAGTGCCGCATCGTTCCGCAGATCGGGCCGCGTCACCCCGCGCTCAAGGAAAAATCGCAGCTCCTCCAGACTGGGATAGGCGGGGGTACAGCCGTGGCGGCTGACCGCGAAGGCGCCGCAGGCATTGGCGTATTCCAACGCGCGGGGCCAGCTTTCGCCGTCCAGCCATCCCTTCAGCAGGCCCGAAAAGAACCCGTCGCCCGCGCCTAGCACGTTGAAGACCTCGATCGGGAAGCCCGGTCCCGCCTCTCCGTCATCCAGACTGTCGGGGACCTCGCCGGTGAAGGCCACCGCCCCCTTGGCGCCGCGCTTGCAGACCAGCGTCGCGTCCGACACCGCGCGGACCGCGCGCAGCGCCGCAAGCGTGTCGGTCGTGCCGCCGGCGATGTGGAACTCCTCCTCGGTGCCGACGATCAGGTCGAACAGGTGCAGGGTCGCCGCCAGCTTGGTCGTCACGGCGGCGCTTTCGACAAAGCGGCTCTCGCCCTCGCCGTGCCCCGCCACGCCCCACAGGTTCGGGCGATAGTCGATGTCCAGCGCGGTCCTTGCGCCATGGGCCTGCGCCATGTCCAGCGCGCGCATCACCGCGGCCTCGGTCCTGGGGTTCGACAGGTGGGTTCCGGTCGCCAGCACGCAGCGGGCCTGGGCGATGAGGTCCTCGTCGATGTCCTCCTCGGACAGCGCCATGTCGGCGCAGTTCTCGCGATAGAAGATCAGCGGAAAGCTGTCCTCGTCGCGGATGCCCAGGATCACCAGCGCGGTCAGCCGCGCGGGGTCGGTCGCCACGCCGCGCACATCGACCCCCTCGCGGATCAGCTGCTCGCGGATGAAACGGCCCATATGCTCGTCGCCCACGCGCGTGATGACCGCCGACCGCAGCCCCAACCGCGCCGTCCCGCAGGCGATGTTGGTTGGCGAGCCGCCGATATACTTGGCAAAGGACCCCATGTCCTCCAGCCGCCCGCCGACCTGCTGGCCATAGAGATCGACCGAGGACCGGCCGATGGTGATCACGTCAAGCGTCTTCATGCGCAGTCTCCAGCGTCACCGGGCGACCGTTGCTGGTCGCCATGGCGTGTATGATGCGTTCGATGGTCAGACCCGCCGCAAAGTCGGGCCCGCAGGGCGCGCCGCCGCCAATCGCGCGGATCAGGTCGCGGCATTCCACGACCTTCTGTTCGTTGAAGCCGAACCCATGGCCGGGCGCGGGGCAGAAGGCCGCGAAATCGGGCTGCTCCGGCCCGGTCAGATGGCGGGTGAAGCCCGCATCGCCCGCCCGGTGGACCCACAGCTCGTTCATGTTCTCCTGGTCGAAGACCAGCGTGCCGTTTGATCCGTGGATCTCCCATTGCAGGCGGCATTTGCGGCCACGCGCCACGCGGGACGTGGCGAACGACCCCTGCGCGCCGCTGGCAAAGCGGATCAGCGCCAGGGCGCTGTCCTCGTTCTCGACCGCGCGGGGGCCTTCGGGGGATGGGCGCGTCGGCACGGCGATCTGGGTCATGGCGGTCAGTTCCGCCACCGGACCCATCAGCGCGACCATGACGCTGACCAGATGGCAGCCCAGATCGCCAAGCGCGCCCAGACCGCCCCCCTGATGCGTCATGCGCCAGGACCAGGGCAGGGTGGGGTCGGCCGAATAGTCCTCGTCATAGACGCCGCGGAAGGCCAATGGCTGTCCGATCACCCCATCCGCCACCAACGCGCGCGCCGCCTGAAAGGCCGGGCCGCGCAGATAGTTGTAGCCCAGCAGCGTCACCTGATCCGGATGCGCGGCGGCCAGATCGGCCATGGCCTGCGCATCCTTCAGCGTCAGGGCCATGGGCTTTTCCAGCCAGACATGCTTGCCCGCGCGCAGGGCCGCCTCCGCCATCGGGCGGTGCAGGCCGTTGGGCGTGGTGATGCTGACGACATCCACCGACGGGTCTGCGGCGGCGGCCTGCCAGTCGCCCGTGGCTCGGGCAAAGCCCCATGCGCGGGCAAGGTCGTCGGGGGCCGCCGCATCGGCCAGAACCTCCAGCCGGGGTGGCGTGCCGCCGAAGGCGGTCGCCACGTTGCGCCAGGCCATCGCATGGCACTTGCCCATGAAGCCGGTGCCGATCAGCGCGACGCCCAGGGACATCAGACCGTCCCTCCCAGGCTGCCTTCCAGCGTGGCCAGCTCCTGCCCGCCGGCCATCAGGTCCTGCAGTTCGGCGGCGTCGATCTGGCCCTTGTCAGCGGTCCCCAAGGTCTGGCCGCGATTCAGCACCGTGAAGCGGTCGCCCACCGCCAGCGCGTGGCGCACGTTGTGGCTGATGAAGACCACGCCCACCCCCTGCGCCCGGACCCGCGCAATGGTCGCCAGCACGTTCGAGGTCTGGCGCACGCCAAGCGCGCTGGTCGGCTCGTCCAGGATCAGCACCTTGGCGCCGAAATGGACGGCCCGCGCGATGGCGACCGTCTGGCGTTCCCCGCCCGACAGGGTGCCCACCGCCTGATCGGGCGCACGCAGGTTGATGCCCATCTGGCGCATCTTCTCCATCGTGATGCGGTTCGCGGTCTCCAGGTCGAACCGCTTGATGAAGCGGCCCTTCGTGGGTTCGCGCCCCATGAAGAAGTTGCGCGTGACGCTCATCAGCGGGATCATGGCCAGGTCCTGGAATACGGTGGCGATGCCCGCCTCCATCGCGTCGCGGGGGCTGTCGAACTGCATCGGACGGCCTTCGAAGGTGATCGTGCCCTCGGTCGGCTTGTGGACGCCCGACATGGTCTTGATGAACGTCGACTTCCCCGCGCCGTTGTCTCCCAGAAGGCAGTGGCATTCGCCGGGCCGTACGTCGAAGGTGACGCCGTTCAGGGCGATCACGTTGCCGAAGCGCTTCTTGATGCCCTGCATGTGGATGATCGGATCGGACATCAGCGTTCCCCCGTCACGCGCTTGCGGATGGCGTTGTTGAAGACCACGGCCAGCAGCAGCATCGCCCCCAGGAAGACCTGGAACCAGTCCTGGTCGAAGCCGGTATAGGTCAGCCCGATCGTGACCATGCCGAAGATGATCGCCCCGAAGAACGCCCCGATGGCAGAGCCATAGCCCCCCGTCAGCAGGCAGCCCCCGATGACGGCGGCGATGATCGCCTCGAATTCCTTCATGAAGCCGCGGCGCGCGTCGGTCGATCCGGTGTCGATCACGGTGACGATGGCGACCAGCGTCGCAGCCAGGGCGGTCAGGATGAACAGCGTGATCTTGACCCGGCGCACCGGCACGCCGGAATTGGAGGCCGCGGTCTTGTCGCCGCCGGTGGCGAAGATCCAGTTCCCCGCCGCCGTGCGCAGCAGTACGAAGGTCGCCAGCCCCGCCACGCCCAGGAACCACAGGATCTCGACCGGGATGCCGGGGACCGAGGGTGCGCCGTTGTTCAGCGTCGCGATGATCCCCTGATCGCCCAGCCAGCGGAACAGGCCCGGAAAGGCGTCGCCCGAGAAGATCGGCGTCAGCCAGTCGCCCGCCACCGCCTCGCGCACGCCGCGCAGCTGGGTCGAGCCGTTGGTGAAGAGCTTCAGTCCCACCAGCGACGCGCCGCGCAGGATGAACAAGAAAGCCAGCGTCACGATGAAGCTGGGCAGCCCGGTGCGCAGCACGATGGCCCCGTTCACCGCGCCGGTCGCGGCCGCGAAGGCCATCGTCAGCGGGATCGCGAGGATCAGCGGCAGGCCCAGATTGACGACCAGCACGCCGAAGATCATCCCCGCGAAGGCCACCATCGAGCCGATCGACAGGTCGAATTCGCCCCCGATCATCAGCAGGGCGGCGGCGATGCCCAGGATGCCCAGCTGAGCCGCGGGCGTCAGGAAGTTCATGATGCCCGCCAGCGTGAACATCGACGGGCTGGCGGTGGTCAGAAAGAAGATCGTCACCAGGATCAGGCCGCCGATGGCCCCCAGTTCGGGGCGCTTCATCAGGCGCGTCATCATGGATTCCGTGGCGATCCGTTCGTCTTGCGATGCGATCTCGGTCATCGGGGGTCCCCCTGCTGGCAAAGCGGGGCGGGCGCGGATGGCGCGCCCGCCGATAGGCTTAGCGGATGCCCTGGGCGGACAGCTCGATCACCTGGGCGGCGCTGTCCTGGGTCACCAGGTTCGGCCCCGAGGGCACGTCACCGCCCGGCATCAGGCCGTACTGGGCATTCAGCGCCAGGAAGGCGACCGGCAGGTAACCCTGCAGGAACTGCTGCTGGTCGATGGCGAAGGCGGCCTTGCCGTCGGCCACCGCCTGCAGGAAGCCCGCCGACAGATCGAAGCTGGCGATCATCACGTCGTCGCGGCCAAGCGCCTCCGCGGCGGCGACGGCGGGCTCTCCGACCAAGCTGGCGCCCAGGCCCAGGACCTTGTCGACCTCGGGGTCGGATTCCAGCGCGGCGCGGACCTTGGACTGCACCTCGGTCGGGTCGTTGGCCGTGGGCACGACCGTCACCGGATGGCCGAAGCCCTCGGCAAAGCCGTCGCAGCGCTGGTCCAGACTGACGTTGCCGACCTCCTGGTTGACGCAGATGCCCTTGGTCCCGCCCATTTCGGCCAGCCGCTGCCCCGCGGCCACGCCGGCGTCGTATTCCGACTGTCCCACATGCAGCAGCGCGCCCAGATCGGCCGCCACGTCCGAGCCGGAGTTCATCGAGATCACCGGGATGCCCGCCTCGACCGCACGCTGGATCGAGGGCCCAAGCGCATCGGCATCGGGGATCGACACGACCAGCCCGTCGGGCTGCTGGTTCACGGCGGCATCGATCAGCTGGCCCATGGCGACCATGTCAAAGACCTCGGGCGACCGGAAATCGACCGTCGCACCGGTATGTTCGCCCGCCTTGGCGGCACCGTTCTTGACGACCGACCAGAAGGGGTCGTTGGCCTGGCCATGGGCCACCACGATGATGTTCTGCGCCATCGCGGGCGCGGCAAGGGTCAGCACTGCCGCCACGGCGGCCGAGGCTGTCAGTTTGGTCATGTCTTTCCTCCCTGTTGATCGTTCGAAGGGACGCAGGCGACCCCCCGTCATTCCCGGCATCTCCCCTGCCGGATCGCTTGAAGGCCCGTCGCGCCGTCCTCGCGGTCGCGGCGGGCCCGGAACTGTCAGCCCTGAAGGGGGACGGTCTCTCCGGTCCGGGCGGCGCGGGTGGCAGCCTCGGCCAGGGCCAGCGCGGCGATACCGTCGGCAAGCGTCACCGATTGCGGCCGTCCGTCCAGGACCGCGCCGACGAAGGCGTCCCATTCCGCGGCATAGGCGGGCATGTAGCGTTCCAAAAAGAAATAGGTGGGCTTTCCCGACACCACCCCGTCCACCGTCGAACGGACGACCGTGTTCTCCAGCATGTTCCCGGCCTGCAGCAGACCCGTCGAGCCCAGCAGCTCGACCCGCTGGTCGTATCCATAGACGGCCCGGCGGCTGTTCTTGATGACCGCGATGCGCCCGTCGCCATAGCGCAGCGTCACGACCGCGGTGTCCACGTCGCCCGCCGCGCCGATGCGGGGGTCGACGATGCTGCTGCCCACCGCGCTGACGGATACGGGGGCATCGCCCATCAGGAAATTGGCCATGTCGAAGTCATGGATCATCATGTCGCGGAACAGCCCGCCGGACACCTTGATGTAATCGACCGGCGGCGGCGCCGGATCGAAGGAGGTGATCGACAGTAGTTCCGGCTTGCCGATGTCGCCCTTCAGCAGCGACGCCTTGAGCGCCGCGAAATTCGGGTCAAATCGGCGGTTGAAACCGATCATCACGGTTGTCGCCCGGTCCGCCACGGCCTCCAGGCAGCGCTGCGCCCGGTCCAGCGACAGATCCACGGGCTTTTCGCACAGCACGGCCTTGCCCGACCGGGCCGCAGCCTCGATCAAATCCGAATGCGTGTCGGTCGAGGTCGCGATCAGCACGGCGTCGATCCCGGGATCGTTCAGGATCGCGTCGGAGCTGCGAGCCTCGGCGCCATGCGCGGCGGCAAGGGTGCCGGCGGCCTCTGCGTGGATGTCCGACACCGCCACCAGAGTGGAGCGGGGATGGCCCGCGATGTTCACCGCGTGAACCTGTCCGATCCTGCCGGCACCCAGCAAACCAACCTTCAGCATCCGAATCCCCCCATCGCGTTCGCGGCCTCTCCCTGCCGCTGCGTCATCATGGGTACACTGATTGCACGCGCGTGCAAGCATTTTTTGCACGCGCGTGCTTTTCTTGCTGTGGTGGCCTTTTGGCTGCCGTATAGCTATCGACAGGACAGGCCACCGATCATGACAGGAGCCAGCCATGAGCAAGCCCGACCGGTTCGACAGCGTGACCGCGGACGATGTCGCGATCGCCGCCGGCGTGTCGCGTTGGACGGTCAACCGCGCCTTCAAGAAGGACGCCTCGATCTCGGCCAAAAGCCGAGAGAAGGTGATGTCCGCCGCGCAGGCGCTTGGCTATATCCCCGATCTCAGCGCGTCGGCCCTGGCATCGACGCGGTCGAACCTTGTGGCGCTGCTGGTCGATGACTTTGCCAACCCGCACAAGCTGGTGATGATGGATTGCCTGACCCGGGCGCTGCGGGGACGGGGCCTGGACACGCTGCTGGTCAACACGCTTGACCGCGAGGACACGACCCCGGCGCTGATCAACGCCAGCCAGCGGCGGGTGGACGCCACGATCCTGATTGGCATCCAGTTCGACGACGACGTGCTAGCTGCGGCCCATCGGGCGCATCGCTTCAAGAAGCTGATCATCTTTGCCCGGACCTCCCGCAACCCCGACACGATCTCCATTGCCGTGGACGACGAGATCGCGACCAAGGAGATTGCGCATTACGTGATTGCCAAGGGATATCGCCGCCCGCTGTATGTCGCCGGGCCCAACACGGCGTCGGCGCATCTGTTGCGCAAGGAGACCTTCGCCCTGGTCTGGCAGGACTGGTTCGGCCACGCCCCTGAGACGGTTTCGGTGCCGCGCTATGATCCCATCCTGTCGGCCGAGATCGCGTTCCGGACATTGCACGGCCGCAAGGGCGTCGATCTGCCCGACGTGATCGTCTGCGAGAACGATGCCCTGGCCTTGGGTGCCATCGACACGATCCGCTACAGGCTGGGACTGCGCGTACCCCAGGACATCGCGGTGGTCGGCTTCGACGACGTACCGCAGGCCGCCAGCCCGCACTATCAGTTGACCACATACCGCCAGCCGCTTGCCGAGATGGCCGGTTACCTTGTCGACGTCCTGGAAAGCGCCGATTCAAGGAACCTGGACCGCAAGTTCACCGGCGAATTGGTCATCCGGCACAGCGCCTGAGATGGCATGAAGGCAGGCATACTGGCGAGACAGTCGAATTGGTCCGGATACCTGGCGTCGGTGATCGGCACAGATGATCGTGCAAAACCGCTGTGATCCGCAGACGTCGCTGCTGACCGGACTTGCCATACCGTTCTAACGGATACGCCGTTCGTTCAAGGCGCGCCGAAAATGTGGATTGCTGGCGACGGCGACCTGGTACGTCAGGCTGGTCTTGCCACCGGGGAAAGGGTACCTAAGAGCATGATTTCTGCGTATTAGGGCAGGGGGCCGGGTATCCGACCAACCTAACGGCTGCCGGATGACGGTCGCACTTGGCCTTTACGTCGAAGCAATGCTTGCGTCCCTTGCTCGCTTGCACAAAAAAATCAGTTCCATCGCGGTACAAACGACATGGACAGATGCAGCGCTTGGATCGACATGGCCAAAGAAGCGTACGGCTAGCTTGGCCCAGCTGCCGTGCCGGTCTTCGACCTGCGCTGTGCGGGGGTGCACCACCCGAGCAGCCACTGCCGTGCCGTCCAGTGCGGACCGTAGACCCCCGGTATGGGACAGGGCGGGGTTGGTTTGACGCTATCGCTCAGCGTCGCTTGGCGTAGTGGCTCGGCATCATGCGTCAGGATCCGCTTGCCGGTCGCTGCCATGAGAGTTAGGCCATCTGTTGTCACCAAATTAAAATGTCGCGTGTTCCGCCATTTAGAAATGTCGCTGCCGGTGCGGATGGGCGCTGAGCCGGCCCCGGCCCGCTCTCTCGATTAAGGGCCGTAGGGGCGG
>NZ_JXYF01000050.1:0-419 GCF_000967735.1 Paracoccus sp. S4493 | reverse complement strand
GGCATCCACGGAGAGCCGGGGATCGCCGAGCAGGCCATCCTGCCCGCTGCCGATCTGGCCCGGATGCTGCTGAAGCCGCTGCTGGCGGAACGGCCCCAAGGCCATGACGGCCGCGTGGCCGTGGTCCTGAACGGCCTTGGCCGCACGAAATACGAGGAACTGTTTGTCCTGTGGCATCACCTGACCGGGCTGATGACCGACGCTGGCCTGACCGTCATCGACCCCGAGGTCGGAGAGTTCGTGACCAGCCTGGACATGGAGGGGTGCTCTCTGTCGATCCTGTGGCTGGACGATGCGCTGGCCGATCTGTGGCGTGCGCCTGCTGATGCACCCGCCTTCCGCAAGGGGACCGTGGCCTCCCAAGGCGCGCGTCAGGTGGCCCGCGAAGGGGCAGCCATCGCAGCGGTTCCGCGCGGAGA
>NZ_JXYF01000049.1:0-13196 GCF_000967735.1 Paracoccus sp. S4493 | reverse complement strand
CCCGGCTCTCCGTGGATGCCCAGGCCAAGGGCGACCTGCCCCTCGGGCACGGTGAACAGGGGTGCCGCCTGTCCCGGCAGGGTGCAGCCGTCGAAGGCCAGCCCGAAGGACACGGTCCGCGCATTGGCGCGTCCGGCCAGATCCATCACCGCGTCCAGGTCCAGGCCCGCCTCGGCCGCGGCACCGGCGATCTTGAAGACCAGCAGGTCACCCGCCACGCCCCGCCTGCGCGCCGCGTCGGTCGCGGGCGCGCTGGCCACGTCATCGGTCACGGCCAGGATGCGCGCATCGATCCCTTCGGCGCGCAGACGTTCGGCAGCGGCGCCAAAGTTCAGCACGTCGCCCGCATAGTTCCCAAAGCCCAGGATGACGCCTCCGCCCAGGTCCACCGCCCGCGCCACCCCGACCACCGCACTGGTCGAGGGTGACGCGAACACGTCCCCCGCCACCGCCCCGTCGGCCAGGCCCGGACCGACATAGCCCAGGAACGCCGGATAATGCCCCGACCCTCCGCCCACGACCAAGGCCACCTTGCCCGGCGCCCCCGCATGGGCGCGCAACGCGCCGTGCGGGACGGGAATGACCCGGTCGGCATGGGCGGCACAGAACCCCGCCAGCGCGGTCGCGGCGAAATCCTCGGGGCGGTCCACGATCTTGGTCATGGCAGGGTCCTTCTCTGCGCCAGGATGCGGCGGATGTAGTCGCGGTTCTCGGCGCAGACCCCAAGTCCGTCGCCGCCGTAATGCTCGACCAGGAAGGGGCTGGAAAAGCCCAGGTCCAGCGCGGTGTTGATCGCCGCACGCCAGTTGATGGTGCCGCCCATCATGGGCGCGGGATGGGACAGGATGACCCCCGACGGGTCGGTCATCCGGTAGTAGTTCTTGACGTGCCAGTAGCCCGCGAAGGGCGCACACAGCGCGATCATCTCCGTCCAGGGCTGCACGGGCCGATGCAGGCGGATCAGGTTGCCGATATCGATGTTCAGCCCGACCGACGGGAGGTCCACGTCGGTGACGAAGGCGACCGCGTCGGAGGCGGTGCCCAAATAGGTGTCCTCGTACATCTCCAGCGCGACGTGGATGCCGCGATCGGCGGCGTGGCGGCCCAGGTCGCGGATGCGGGCAACGGCCAGGGCGCGGGTGGCGGGGTCGTCGGGGTTCGTCACCCCCGGCTCGGTCCAGAACCACAGGGCGGCGCGCTGCGCGTCGCTCAGCGGGCCGAACAGGCCAAAGCTGACATGCCCCGCGCCAAGATCGGCGGCGCAGTCGATGACACGATGGCAATAGGCCAGATGGTCGCCACCCTGCACCGGGTCGATCACGCTGCGCCGTGAGGTCGAGATGGCCGGAACGGTCAGTCCCAGGTCACGGCAAATCGCCACGAACCGCGCCCGTCCAGCATCGTCCAGATCGGCCAGCCTCAACCAGCTGTCGGTCGGATCGACTGCATCGAACCCCGCCGCCGCGACCTGCCCCAGATCGCGTGCCCAGGCGGCCGGCCCGGCATCCTGGACGGATGCGAACGGGATCATCGCACAGGCGATGGGCCAGTCCTGCGGCGTCCAACGCATGGTGTTCCCCGACATCGATCCCCCTCCCGAATCACGTCCCGGGTTCTTGCTAGCACGGCCCCAAAAGCGTATCAATAATTCTGTATACAGCACACAGAAGGCAATATTGACTTGCCACCCCCTCCGTCATAGCCAGAGACAGACGCGCCAACGGAGACGCCGGTGACCGACATGTCAGACACAGACGCCCGCATCGAACGCCTGCCCCTGCTGGACGCGATCCTGTCGCGGCTGCGCGACATGATCATCGAGGGGCAGCTGCCACCCGGGACCCGCCTGAACGAGGGCCAGATCGGTCAGCAGCTGGGCGTGTCCCGCACGCCGCTGCGCGAGGCGATCAAGTACCTGGCATCCGAGGGGCTGGTCGAACTGGTCCCGGCACGGGGCGCGGTGGTCAAGCAGTTCGGCGCGCGCGAGGTCCGCGACATGCTGGAGGTGATCCGCATCCTGGAGCAGCAGGCGGGGATCATCGCCTGCGCACAGGCGACGGATGCGGGCATCGCGGGCGTGCGGGCGCTGCATGACAGGATGCTCGACTGCTATGCCCGGCGCGACCGCATGGCCTATTACAAGCTGAACCAGGCGATCCATACGGCCATCGTGGCACTTGCCGACAACGGTGCCCTGTCCGAGGTGCATGCCCGCCTGCAGACCCGGTTGAAGCGCGTCCGCTTCATCGGGCACGAAGGTGCGGAAAAATGGGCCAGCGCGGTCGCCGAGCACGAACGGATGATCGCGGCGCTGGAGGCGCGGGATTCGGACGGACTGTCGGACATCCTGGGCCGCCACCTGACCCTGGCGTGGGAGCGGGTGCGCGACGACCTGCCTGCGCAGACATGAAAACACCCCGCGCAGGGCGAACCTGCGCGGGGGGACCGTCAAAAGATATTACCAGGAAAAGTCGTCGCTGCTCATCTGGTTCAGGCGGAAATCCTCGATGACCAGCTGGTTGGGGCCGAAACTCAGCACGACGTCGGACCCGCTCTGCACGGCGGCGCCGCGGATCTGGGCATAGTTGTCGACATTGGCCAGGGCGCGCAGGTCGATGTCGTCGTCGCCGTTCTCGAAGTCGGTGATCCGGTCGCGCCCGCCGTTGAAGACGAACACGTCCGCCCCCTCGCCGCCGGTCATCGTGTCGTTGCCCAGCCCGCCGTTCAGCGTGTCGTTGCCCTCTCCGGCGATCAGGCGGTCGGCGCCGAAGCCCGCGATCATCCGGTCGTCGCCCTCGCCCCCGGTCAGGATGTCGTTGCCCGCCCCCGACGCCATGCGGTCGTTCCCATCACCGCCGTCCAGCGTATCGCGCCCGGCGCCGGCGTACAGGACGTCGTCGCCATCGCCGCCCCAGATGCGGTTGTTGCCGTGGCCGGCGGCGACGATGTCATTGCCCTCGCCCGCGGCGATCACGTCGTTGCCCGCGCCCGCCCAGATGCGATCGTTGCCCGAGCCGCCGGACACGCGGTTCGCGCCCTCGCCGGCCCAGATGCGGTCGTTGCCCTCGCCTCCGTCGATCGTGTCGTTGCCACGAAAGCCATAGAGCGCGTCGTCGCCCGACCGGCCATAGATCAGGTCGGCCACGTTGGTGCCGGTCAGGCGGTTGTCGTCGTCATTTCCGAACAGTCGTGCCATGGGGTGCATCCTTCTGAAAATCCCGGCGCCGCGGCGATCTTGCGACGGGGCGCGACGCCGGTCCCCGTTGCACGGACGGCCTTTCGGGCCATTCGACAGCAGAACGGGACGACGGGTCGTTCTATTCCATAACGACGGAAAAAATCAGCGGCGGTGCAGCTTGGCCGACCGCGCGACCAGCATCTTGCGGCGCAGGGGGGTCAGGTGATCGACATACATCCGCCCGGCCAGGTGGTCGATCTGGTGCTGGACGCTGGTGGCCCACAGGCCGACGAAATCGCGGTCCTCCTCGACGCCGTCCTGGTTGAGGAACCGCACCGTGACCGCCCGGGGGCGGCTGATCGGGGCCGAGACGCCGGGCAGGTTGGGGCTGGCCTCCTCGTGCTCGCGCAGCTTGACGCTGGCATGCAGGATCCGGGGGTTGGCCATGCGGACCGCCTGTCCGCGCGGTCCCGAGGCATCGACGACGGCCAGCGCCATCATGATGCCGATCTGGGGCGCGGCCAGGCCCACGCCGGGCATCGCCTCCATGGTGTCGACCATGTCGTCCCAGATCATGCGGACGGATTCGGTGATCTCTGCCACCGGCGCGGCGGGGCGGTGCAGGCGGGGGTCGGCATAGGGCAGGAACGCGCGCGCGGCCATGGTCAGTCCTTCACGATCAACAGGCCGTCCAGGTGATCGACCTCGTGCTGGGCGATGCGGGCGGCGGGACCCTGCATGTCGCGCACCTGATAGCGGCCGTCCAGATCATACCAGCCGATTCCGATGGCGGCGGGGCGCATGACCTCGACGGGGCCGCCGGGAATGGACAGGCACCCTTCGGGCGCGGTCTCAGTCTGCGGCGACCTGACCAGGATCTCGGGGTCGATCAGGACCAGGGGGGCGGGCGCGCCGTCCTTCCAGCCGGCATCCATGACGAAGATCCGGCGCAGCACGCCGATCTGCGGGGCGGCCAGGCCGCGGCCCTGGGCGTGATACATGGTGGCCAGCATGTCGGCGGCCAGCACGCGCAGTTCGGGGCCGGTCATGTAGCCGGCGGGTTCCGCGCGCAGGCGCAGGCGCGGGTCCGGCCACAGGACGATGTCGCGCAGGGTGCCGCGGCCAAGATCCCCCGGCAGGTCGGGGCGCATCCAGCCGCTGGCACCCGTGCGATCAGGCACGGGCCAGGTCCCGCTTCAGCTTGACCATCTTGCGGGTGATCATCTGCCGCTTGATGGCGGAGAGGTGATCGATAAACAGCACGCCGTCCAGGTGGTCCAGCTCGTGCTGGGCGCAGGTGGCCCACAGCTCGTCGAACTCGCGTTCGTGGGTCTTGCCGTCCAGCCCCAGCCAGCGCATGCGGATCTGCGCTGGGCGCGTGACCTCTCCGTACTGGTCGGGAATGGACAGGCAGCCCTCCTCATAGGTGTTGGGCGTGTCCGACGCCCAGTTCACCTCGGGGTTGACCAGCACCAGGGGCGCGCGCGGCGCCTCGGGGTCGCGGTTGGCATCCATGGTGAAGACGCGCAGGCCCACGCCGATCTGCGGCGCGGCCAGGCCGATGCCGGGCGCCTCGTACATGGTGGCCAGCATGTCCGCGGCCAATGTCTCGATCTCGGGCGTGATGCGGGCGACGGGTTGGGCCACCTTCTTCAGGCGCGGATCGGGATGGATCAGGATGGGTCTCACACTCATGGCAAGGGATTTAGGGCAAGCCTTCACCATAAGCAACAACCCCGCTAGGCTAGGGTGACGCAGCCCGCAGGAGCCCCCATGACCCAGCCCGATTTCGACCGCATCATCGACCGCCGCGGCACGCATTGCAGCAAGTGGGACGACATGCAGGCCGCATACGGCGTGGGCGCCGATGACGGCCTGGCCATGTGGGTGGCCGACATGGATTTCGCGCCCCCCGCGGCGGTCCAGGCGGCGGTGGACCGCGCCGCGGCGCATGGCGTCTATGGCTATCCCGGCGCGAACCCGCCCTATCTGGCGGCGATCGGCTGGTGGATGGCGCATCGCCACGGCTGGCAGATCCGGCCCGAATGGGTGTTGACCTGCGCGGGGCTGGTCAACGCGGTCGCGATGGCGCTGAACGCCTATACGCGGCCCGGCGACGGGGTTGTCGTGATGGCGCCGGTCTATCACGCCTTCGGCCGGGTGATCCGCGCCGCCGGCCGCGACCTGGTCGAGTTGCCCCTGGCGATGACCGACGGCCAGTACGCCCTGGACTGGGACGCGTGGGAAGGGATGCTGACCGGGCGCGAACGGATGATGATCCTGTGTTCGCCGCACAATCCCGGCGGCCGCGTCTGGTCCGAAGCCGAACTGCGCCAGGTTGCCGATTTCTGCGACCGCCACAACCTGATCCTGATCTCGGACGACATCCATGCCGACCTGGTCCTGCCGGGCGGCCCACGTCACCGGATGATGGCGACCGTGGCACCCGACATCCTGCCGCGCCTGGTGACGCTGACCGCCGCCACCAAGACCTTCAACATCGCGGGCGCCCATATCGGCAACGCGATCATCCCCGACCCCGACCTGCGGGCGCGGTTCCAGGGCGCGCTGGCTGCCGCGGGGATCTCTCCGGCGATGCTGGGCCAGGACATGGTTGCGGCCGCCTATTCGCCCGAGGGCGCGGCCTGGGTCGATGCGCTGGTCGATTACCTGGACGGCAACCGGCGGATCTTTGATCAGGCGGTGAACGCGATTCCCGGTCTGCGGTCGATGCCCCTGCAGGCGACTTATCTGTCCTGGGTCGATTTCCGCGACACCGGCATGACCGACGCGGAAATCACCCGTCGCATCCAGGACGACGCCCGGATCGCGGCCAATCACGGCGCGACCTTCGGGCTGGGCGGCGACGGGTTCATGCGCTTCAACATTGCGACGCCGCGGGCGCGGGTGATCGAGGCGGCGGATCGGCTGCGCGCGGCCTTCGCCGACCTGCAGTGACGCGGGCGCGGTGCCCGGCCCCGCGGGTGCCGGCCGCCGCGCCCGCGTTGCAACCCGTCCCGCACCGACCTATATAGCGCCAAACCCGAACCCCAAAGGCATGCCGCATGGTCTATCTGGATTTCGAAAAACCGCTCGCCGATATCGAGGGCAAGGCCGAGGAACTTCGCGCCATGGCCCGCAAGGGCGACGGCACCCTCGACGTCGAGAAGGAGGCCGCGGCGCTGGACCGCAAATCGTCGGACCTGCTGCGCGACCTCTACAAGACCCTGGACCCCTGGCGGAAGACGCAGGTCGCCCGCCATCCCGACCGCCCGCATTGCAGCGACTATATCCAGGCGCTGTTCACCGAATACACGCCCCTGGCGGGCGACCGCGCCTTTGGCGACGACCACGCAGTGATGGGCGGCCTGGCGCGTTTCAACGACGCGCCCTGCGTGGTGATCGGCCATGAGAAGGGCAACGACACCAAGTCGCGCATCCACCACAATTTCGGCATGGCCCGCCCCGAGGGATACCGCAAGGCGATCCGCCTGATGGACATGGCGCACCGTTTCGGCCTGCCCGTGATCACGCTGGTGGACACGCCCGGCGCCTATCCCGGCAAGGGTGCCGAGGAACGGGGGCAAAGCGAGGCGATCGCCCGCTGCACCATGAAATGCCTTGAGATCGGCGTGCCGCTGGTCAGCGTCATCATCGGCGAAGGCGGGTCAGGCGGGGCCGTGGCCTTTGCCACCGCGAACCGCATCGCCATGCTGGAGCATTCGATCTATTCGGTCATCTCTCCGGAAGGTTGCGCGTCGATCCTGTGGAAGGACGCCGAAAAGATGCGCGACGCGGCCGAGGCGCTGCGCCTGACCGCGCAGGACCTGAAGAAGCTGGCCGTGATCGACCGCATCATCGCCGAACCCCTGGGCGGGGCGCAGCGCGCACCCGATGAGGCGATCGCCGCCGTGGGTGCCGAGATCACCGCGATGCTGGCCGAGATGTCGGACATGAAACCCGACCAGCTGATCAAGGACCGCCGCGCCAAGTTCCTGGCGATGGGCTCCAAGGGGCTTGCGGCCTGACGCACACAATACTGTGACCGACCTGCAACAGCCGCCCCGTCTTGGGGCGGCTGTCGCGTTTTGCCGTCTTGCGCGAAATGCAAGGCTGGGCCAGCCTGCACTCCTGCCCGCAACGCATGCGCGAAAGGAGGGGCTCATGACATCATATGCCAATGCCCCCGCCCTGACCCGCACCGGTTCGATGCGTACCTTGTCGTCGCGACAAGGCACCTGATCGCCGCAAGGCAGACCCCGCTGACATCATGACCTGACACGACCGCGATTCGCGGGCCTGTCCGCATGGCGTCATCCCTTCCCTGAACCCCATCGACCGCACAAGGCACCGCCCTGTCCGGTCCCCATATCCGGAGACTGACGATGATTGCCGATCTTCATCCGCAAAGCGCCCGCCTGCGTCCCGCGATGCACCGCCTGATCGCCCGACACGGCGCGACGGCGGTCTTATGGGCCGCGATCCGCGCGGCGCTGCTGCCACGGCGCAGGCGGCCGCGGCCGCCCGATCCGTACCTGATGTCCCCGCACATGCGGCGCGACATCGGGCTGCCGCCGCAGGGGCCGCATGTCCCGCGCTACTACGAGCTGAGGTGAGAGCGGTTCCGGGCGGCGTCATCCGCGTCGCCCGGTTCCGGCAGGACCAGCCCGGCCTCGGCCATCAGGCGATCTGAATGGGTCTCGATCTCGGCCCGCAGGCGGGGCAGGAAACCCTCCGCCGGGATGGCGGGATCGATGGGCGGCAGGAACTCGACCACCGCGCGGCCGGGGCGGATGCCCCACCCGCTGCGCGGCCAGAACATGCCCGTGTTCACCGCGACGGGCACGACCGGCAGGCCGGTCCCCTGACGGATCGTGGCCACACCCTGCTTGTAGGGCTTGCGCTGGCCCGGCAGGGTGCGCGTGCCCTCGGGATAGATGATCAGCTGCCCCAGCCCCTCGGCGGACAGGCGCTGGTTGATGGTGCTGCTGATCGCGGCCATCGCGTCGCGCCCGCGCGACCGGTCGATGGGAATGCAGCCGGTCTTCCACGCGTACCAGCCCATGACCGGGACGCGCATCACCTCGCGCTTCATGATGAAGGCGCGGCGGGGAACGGCATGGGCGATGACCATGATGTCCCAGAACGACTGGTGCTTGGCCGCGACGATGCAGTCATGGGTCGGCGGCGTGCCGCGGATCTCGCAGGTCAGGCGCAGGTGGATGCGCGCGGCCCAGACCATGTAGGCGATCCAGCGCGTGGCGATGCGGTTCGCGCCTGCCCGCCCGTGGCGCAGCGCAGGCAGACCCAACAGGCCGATGATCAGCGTGGAGCAGGCGACATGGACATAGAACAGCACGTTCTGGACGTACTGCCAGGGGGTCAGCGCGCCGGGACGCGCCCCGTCGGTCATCGCACGGCCTCCAGCATCTTCAGCGCCGCCCACCGCGTGGCGACAAAGCCCACCCCCGCCGCGATCAGCGGGATGGTCAGCGGCATCAGCCAGTCGGCGCCCTGAAAGCCCAGCCCGGTCAGGAACCCGCCCGCGGCGCTGGCATCGGGCAGGATGGCGATCGCGCCCATGCCCAGCACGGTGCCGACGGCGGACCCCATCGCGGCGCGCCGGGTGAACCGACGCACGAAGGCCGTGGCGATGGTCAGGTCGCGCGCGCCGATCAGGCGCAGAACGCGGATCACCTGGACGTTCGCGGCCAGCGCGGCCTTGGCCGCCAGCGTGATCATCGCGGCCGAGGCGGCCCCGATCAGCATCAGCGACACAATGCCCAGCATCCGCAGCCGGTTCGCGGCCGAGACCAGCGGCCGGCGCCATTCGGTGTGATCGTCCAGCACCGCGCCCGGCACCTCGGCCTCAAGGCGCAGGCGCAGGCCCTCGGCATCGAACTCGCCCTCGACGGGCAGGTCGATCAGGGCGGGCACGGGCAGCGCGTCCACCGGCATGTCCGGCCCGAACCACGGCTCCAGCAGCTGGGCCAGTTCGTCCTCGGGCAACAGCCGCGGGGTGCCCGCGCCCGGCGTGGTCTGCAGGATCGACAGCGCCGATTGCACCAGCGCGTCCTGTTCCGCCACCGGCGCGCTGACGCGGACCGTCACGCTGCCGGCAAGTTCGGAGGACCAGCGGTCGGCCAGCCGCCCCGTCGCCAGCGCCAGCGCCAGCGCGAACACCGCCAGGAACGCCATGGCGCCTGCGGAAAACAGCGTCAGCTGCGCCGTGAACCCGGTCGGCGGCACGATGCGGTCGCCGGCGCCGTCCTTGTCACCCGTCAGGCCCTGCCACAAGCTTCCGATATTCAGCCGTCCCATCAGAGATCCGCCCCCGCCAGATGCAGGCTGCCGCCGGTGATCCGCAGGACGCGCGCCGTCACCTGCGCCTTGGTGGCGCGGATCAGGTTCAGGTCATGGGTCGCCACCAGAACGGTCTTGCCCGACTTGTTCAGCTCGATCAGCAATTGCATCAGCCGCATGGACATGTCCCAGTCCAGGTTGCCCGTGGGTTCATCCGCCAGCACCAGGTCCGGCGACAGGATCACCGCGCGGGCCAGCGCCGCCCGCTGGCGCTCGCCGCCCGACAGCGACGGCGGCAGGGCGCGGGCGTGCTGGGACAGCTGGACCCAGCCCAGCAGATCGCGCAGCGCGTCCATGTCCACCTCCTCTCCGGCGATGGAGAGGGGCAGCGCGATGTTCTCTGCCAGGGGCAGATGGTCCAGGAACTGCGGGTCCTGGTGGACCACGCCCACGCGGCGGCGCAGATCGGCGATGCCGTCGCGCGACAGCCCGCGCATGTCCTGGCCAAAGGCCGTCATCTGGCCCGAACTGGGCAGAAGATCCGCAAAGCACAGCCGCAGCAGCGTGGTCTTGCCCGACCCGGACGGTCCGGTCAGGAAATGGAACATGCCCGGCTGCAGGGTCAGCGTCATGCCCGACAACAGCTCGTCCTGGCCCTGATAGCCGAAGCCGACATCCCGCATCTCGATCAAGCGCCACCTCTTTTCCGCTGCGACCCGTCTGGTGCGGGCCCTTGGCGCCCGGCGCGACTTGGAAGCCGGACCCGCGCTTGATAGAACAGCCGCACGATGAATGCGAGGGTGGCATGGCTGAATTCAAGTTGATCTGTCCGGGTTGCCGCGCCGAATATGCGCTGCCCCCCGACGCCATTCCCCAGGGCGGCCGCGAGGTCGAATGCCCCGCCTGCGGCCATGTCTGGCAGGCCCATCCCCCGGCCGCCGGGGGACGGCTGGATCTGGGCCGGTTCTTCAGCAGGCGCCCCGACCAGGACGAGACGCCCCGACCCCTGCCGCCGGCCCGCACGCGCCTGTCCCCGGACGTGCTGGACATGCTGAAAAGCGAGGTCGATCACGAACGCCGCCTGCGCGACGCCGAACAGCAGGACGACCCGCGCCCCGGCGCCGAGGAGATCGACTGGCCCGCGACCACCGTGACGCTGCCCCCAATGCCCGCGGCCCTGCCCCCGCCGTCCCCGGCCATCGCAGCGCCGATCATCGCGGCGCCGGTCATCGCGGCGCCGAACCACGCGATTCCAGATGCGCCCCGCGCCCAGGCCCCCCGTGGCCCTGACGCCCGTGACGCCCGTGACGCCCGTGACGCCCGTGACGCCCGTGACGCCCGTGAACCGGAACGGCGCCAGCCGGACCTGCGCCAGCCCGAATTGCGCCAGCAGGCCGAAACCACGGTGCATCGCCGTGCCACGGTCACGCCCATCCGGGTGATGCGCCAGGGCCGCGGCTTCGGCGCGGGCATGACGATCGCCCTGCTGGCGGCTGCAGTGGTGCTGGCGGTCTATCTGCTGGCCCCGGTGGCCGAGACGCGCGGCTGGCCGTTGTCGGGGACGCTGGCTGCGGCGCGCGACGGGCTGGATGCACTGCGGCTATGGCTGGCGACCCGCGTCGGCGGCTGAGCCGTCAGAACCGGTCCAGCAACCGGCCCAGGTAATCGCGTTCGTCCTGCGGGCGGTCCGGCTGCCCGCTGCGGCGGCGGATCTCGTCCAGCAGGTCGCGGGCACGGCGTGCGGGGTCCAACCCCTCGGCCAGCGGATCGCCGTTGGTAATGACATTGCCGCCACCCATGCTCTCGCGGCCCAGGGGGTCCAACTGCGGCCGACCCTGATAAGGCTGCCCCTGGCTGCCCTGCGCCGACTGGCCGGGTTGCTCGCCGGGCTGCTGCCCCTCGCCGCCCTGCTGGCCCTCCTGCCCCTCCTGGGCCATCATGTCGCCCAGGGCGCGCATCCCCTCGCGCATGGATTGGATCGCATCGGCCTGGCGCTGCATCGCGCCGGCCATGTCGCCGTCTCGCAGGGCCTGTTCGGCTTCCTCCATCGCGCGCCCGGCCTCGTCCAGCTGGCGCCGCGCGGCGTCGCCCTCGGGTGACCCCTGCCCGGGCATCAACCCCTGCTGCTGGCCCAACTCCTCGCGCAGCGCGCGCTGGCGGTCGGCCATGCTGCCGCCGTCCTGGCCCTCGTCACCGGGCTGCTGGCCTTGGCCGAACTGGCGCTGCATGTCGCGGAACGCCTCGTCCGACAGCTCCTGCTGCTCGCGCAGCGTGTCGGCAAGGCGGTTCATCGGCTGGCTACCCTGCCGGCCCTCTCCCTCGCCCTGTCCCTGGCTCTGCTGAACCTGCAGGTTCTCCATCATCCGGTTGAATTGGTCCAGCAGGGCCTCCGCCTCGGCCATGCGGCCCTCGTTCATCAGGCGCTGGATCTCGTCCATCATCTCCTGGATCTGGTCTGCGGTGATGGTCTGGCCCTGCTGGCCGCCCCGGTCGGGGCTGTCGGCCTGATCCTGCGGCTGGCTTTCCTGCGCCAGCATGTCGGTATAGGCGTCGGTCGCCTCGCGCAGCTCGTCCATCAGCCGCTGGACCTCGTCGGGGCTGGCCCCATTGCGGATCGCCTCTGACAGGCGCTCCTGCGCGGCGCGCATCCGTTCCAGCGCATCCGACAGACCGCCATCCTCCAACAGGATCGCGGCCTCCCATAGGGCCTCGGCCAGACGGTCGCGGGCTTCCGGGGTCAGGTCGTCCCCGTCCAGCAGCCGCACCGCCGCGCGCAGCTCGGCATACAGATCGTCCTCGACGAACCCCTCGGGCTGCCAGGTGACGGCGCGCAGGATCTCGGCGCTGCGCCCGGCATTCTGGCGCGACCACAGCAGGTCGCGGCGCAGCTCGATCAGGGTGGCCGCGAACGGATCGAAGAACCGCCGCCCCGGCAGGGGCAGCGCCATCGGGTCGGACTGGCCCGCCTGGTCGATCCCGTCCACCGCGCGCAGTGTGACGGTCACGGGCAGGTTGGCCCAGGGGTGGCGCGACAGGTCCTCGGCCAGCTGTCCCTGCACATCACGGCGGTCGCCCCGTGGCAGGGGCAGGTCCAGCGCCACCGGGTCGCGCGGCTCGGGCGCGACGGTCAGGCCAAAGCGGCGATCGACCGCGTCCAGGTCCAGCGCGATGACCGCCTGAGCCGAGATGACGCCGTGATCGTCCCCGGCCTGGTAATCCTGGATCATCCGCCCGTCGGCGCGGCGCGTGGGCGCGGCGCCCGCGCGGATCACCGGGACGGCATCGGGCTGTACGGTGACGGCGAAACGACGTCCCTGGACGTCGATGCTGCCAGAGCGGTCGGCCCGGAATGCCGGCGCCGTCGGATCGTCCGACGTGACAGGCCCGATGTCCTGGGTCACCTCTGCCCCCTGGGCATAGAGGCGAAAGCTGACCGTGCTGCCCTGGGGCAGGTCCAGCACTTGCCCCTCGTCCAGGGCGTTCAGATACAGGGTCGGGCGGCGGGTATAGGCAGGTGGTTCGGCCCAGCCCTCCCAGACGGGGCCCTGCGGCGGCGCGGCGCCCGGCTGCGGCGTGGCCATGGTCGCGGCCAGGGCGCGCAGACCCAGGCCCATCTGGCCCGCCCCCCCGAAGATCAGCGCCATCACCAGCGCAACCAGCCCCGCCAGCCGCAGGGCGAACGGGTCGCGCCGGGCAAGGTCCGCATCGGGGCGCA
>NZ_JXYF01000048.1:0-20077 GCF_000967735.1 Paracoccus sp. S4493 | reverse complement strand
CGATCTCGGGCCCCGGCGCTGCGCCGCGCCGGCGGCGGCCGATCCCGCCAGAACCGTCCCGTGCAGCGCCGTCGCCAGCCCCTGCCGGAACCGCAGCCACAGAGCCGCGACCTCGGTCCGGTCGAAGCCCAGGACGAAGGCCGCCGCCGCGACCACGGCCACCGCGACCAGCAACGCCGCCAGGCGGATGCCCAGCTGTGCCTTCATCGGCAGCAGGTTCAGCATCGCGCCCATCACCATGTCGCCGAAATGGCCGCCCAGGCCGTAATTCTGCTGCCATTCGGGGCCTGGGATCAGCGTGCTGGCATAGATCGACACCAGGGCCACGGCGATCGGGGTGAAGATGCCGCGCATCAGGCGCTCCTCGCCCTTGTGCAGCATCATGCGCAGGCCCCAGACCCAGGCCGCGACGACCAGCATCCAGGCCCCCATGCCCGCGATCATGATCAGCGCCGAGGCGATCATCGCCCCGATCCCGCCCAGCATGTTCTGCGCCGGTGCGTCGGTGGCCGACCCGAAGCTGGGATCGTCGGGCGACCAGCTGCCCAGCATCATCGCGATCAGGATGCCCAGCATGATCAGTCCCGCGCCGATGGCCTCCTTGCCGCGTCGTTCCAGGGCGGCCTGGGTCGACTGGTCGAACAGCGGGTCGCGGTGTTTCGCCTGCCAGCTTGCCATGATCTCAGCCCCCCGTTTCGTCATATAGGACCGCCCGCAGGCGGGTCAGCGCGGCGCGCGTCTGGTCGGCATCGGCCACCAGCGCCACCCGGATGAAGCCCGCGCCGGGATTGATCCCTTCCACGTTGCGCGACAGATAGGCGCCGGGCAGCACCTGGATGCCCGCCTGCGCCCACAGCGTCCGCGCGGCCTGTTCACCGTCGGCCACCGACAGCCACAGAAAGAACCCGCCCTCCGGCGGCAGATAACCAGGGATGTCGCCCAGGATCTCATCCGCGATGCGGTATTTCTGTTGATACAGCGCCAGGCTGGCGGCCACGTGATCCTCGTCCGACCAGGCGGCGGCGCTGACGCGCTGCACCGGCAGCGGCAGGGGCGCGCCCGCATAGTTGCGCAACCGCCGCATCTGGGCGATCTGGGCGCGGCCGCCCGCGGCGAAGCCAGACCGCAGGCCGGGCAGGTTCGACCGCTTGGACAGCGAATTGAACATCACCACCCGGTCGGGCAGGCCCATCGCGGTCGCGACCTGCAGGGCACCCGGCGGGGGCGCATCGCGCCAGATCTCGGAATAGCATTCGTCGGCCAGGATCAGGAAATCGTGCCTCTCGGCCAGGGTCACCAGCGTTTCCAGGTATTCGCGGTCGGCCACCGCCCCCTGCGGGTTGGCGGGCGAACACAGATAGGCCAGCGCCACCCGGTCCAGCAGCGCCGGGTCCAGCCCCGCGTAATCGGGCAGGTTGCCCGTGGCGGGCGTGGCCGGCACGAACAGCGCCTGCGCCTGCACAGCGGCGGCGGCGACCGCATAGACCTGATAGAACGGGTTCGGCACCAGCACGATCGGCTGCTGTCCGGCCTTGGTCTCGGGGCACAGGGCTAGGGCCGCGTTGAACAGCCCCTCGCGCGTGCCGTTCAGCACCATCAGCCGGTCGGGCGCAACCTCCAGGCCATAGCGGCGGTCCAGCCAGCCGCCGATCGCCGACAGCAGTTCGGGCGCACCCTCGTTCGGGGGGTATTTCGCCAGTTCGGGCAGGCTGTCGGCCATCACCTGCGCCACGAAACCGGGCATCGGGTGGCGGGGCTCTCCGATGGTCAGGATCATGGGGGATTCGCCGGGGGCCAGCCCCGGCTCGATATCCGACAACAGCGCCCGCAAACGCGGGAACGCGTAGTCCGGCAGGTTCGAGAACCGCTCGGGGAATGCCATCTCTGCCTCGCTTTTCGGGGTCTGCGCCCCGTTCCTTGGCGGAAACATTAGCGTGATCCGGGCCTTGCGTCCAGCAAAGACCCGGTCACGCCAGTGCGGCCTCGGCCCCCGCCGCCACGCGCAGCAGATGCCGGTCCTGACCGGCATGGCCCAGCAGGCTGATCCCGCAGGCCGGGTGCCCGGTGGGCAGGGTGATCGCGGGCAGGCCCAGCAGGTTCGCGATCCGGGTGTTGCGCAGGGTCAGCAGGTTGGCGCGCACGAATTCCGACCCGTCGGTCATCAGCCGTTGGGTCGCGGGCGGCAGGATCGGCACCGTCGGCAGCAGCACGGCGTCGTATCCGCCGACGACCTCCTTGATCCACTTGCGGCGCACGCGGGCCAGGCTTTCCCATGCCGCGACATAGTCGGGCGCGCTGACCCCTGCCCCGCCGCGGAACCGCTCCAGGATGGGCTGCCACATCAGTTCCGGCGCATCCTCGATCTGGGCGCGCCAGATGCCATAGGCCTCGGGGGCGAACAGCTGCGGCGACAGGGCCATGGCCTTGTCCAGCCAGTCGGTCGAGACGTGCGCGATCTGCGCACCGGCCCGACCCAGCCTATCTACCGCGTCCTGGAACGCCGTCACCGGCCCGGATTCGGCGTCGTCGAAGGGCAGCCCCTCCAGCACCATCAGGCGCAGGCCCTGCACGCTGGCGCCGTCCAGGTCGGGGGCCCGCTGGTCGGCCATGATCGCAAAGATCTGAGCACAGTCCTCGACGCTGCGGGCGATGGGGCCCGCGATGTCGAACCTGCGCGCCAAGGGCACCACGCCCTTTTCGGGCAGCGCGCCATGCGTGGGCTTGAACCCCACCAGCCCGTTCCACGCCGCGGGCACGCGGACGGACCCGCCCGTGTCGGTGCCAACCGCCGCCGCCGCCAGCCCCAGCGCCACCGACACCGCCGCCCCGGATGACGAGCCCCCCGGCGCCAGGTCCGGGTCCAGCGCATTGGGCGGCGTCGCCGTGCGCGGGTTCAGCCCCAGCCCGGAAAACGCCAGTTCGGTCATGTGGGTCTTGCCCAGGCAGACCATGCCGCGACGGGCCGCGCGCGCCAGGATGTTGGCGTCCTTGCGCGGCACGCGCCCCTCCAGCAGGCGCGATCCGGCCTCGGTCACGGTGCCGCCGCTGTCGATGTTGTCTTTCCAGCTGATGGCCACGCCGTCCAGCAGGCTGTGGCGGCGTTCCTGTTTCGCGCGGTCATGGGCGGCCACGGCCTCGGACCGGGCGCGGGCGGCGGTCAGGCGGGCATAGATGCGCGCGCAGTCGGGGTGATCCTTCGCGGCGGCCAGATAGGCCTCGGTCTGGTCGATGGGGTCCAGGACCCCCGCCATGATGGCGCGGCCCTGCTGGGTGGCCGATGCCCGCAACCAGTCCATTCAGAAATCCACCGCGATTCCGCCCTTTTCCCAGTCGCCATAGCGGACCGGCTCCGGCCCGTCGCGCCCGCCGTATTCGACCGGCAGGATCTGGCCGGCCTGCTGTTTCCTGCGGGCCTCGGCCTCGGCCAGGGCGCGCTGTGCGGCGGCGGGCAGGGCGGGGGTGTCATCGCTCATGGAAAGATCCTCCGAATGGGCGTAAGGGGTCGCGGAACAGTGTTGAACATCACTTAGGCAAAGGAAAGCGTTTTGGCAAAGCCGGGCGGCGATATGGCGCGCAAGGGCGCATTGCGATTGATCCAGGGCGTGCGCGACGGGCGGTCCCTGTCGGACCAGTCCGGCAGCCTGCGCGCGCTGCCGGTGGCCGAACAGGCCCGCGCGGCCCGGCTGGCGGCCGAGACGCTGCGCCATCAGGGTCGCGCGGACGTGGTGATCGACGCCTTCGTGAACCGCAGGCCCGCACCCCAGATCGCCGACGTGCTGCGCCTGGCCGTGGTCGAGATGCTGGAGCTGGGCGCCCCTGCCCACGGCGTCGTGGGTGCGGCGGTCGACCTGACCCGCACGCTGGGCGCGCGCGGCCAGGCGGCGGCGGGCATGGTCAACGCGGTCCTGCGCAAGGCGGGGGCGTATCAGGGCTGGGCCGACCTGGCACCGCAACCTTTGCCCGAATGGCTGCGCGGCCCGCTGGTCGAGGCTTACGGCGACGCGGTGATGACCGCCATCGAGGCCGCCCATCAGCGCGGCGCGCCCCTTGACCTGACGATGAAGCCCGGCGCGGACCCGGTGCCGGGCGCCGATGCGCTGCCCACCGGGTCGTGGCGCCTGCAGGGTCCGGTGCAGGTGACTGCCCTACCGGGGTTCGATGATGGCCAGTGGTGGGTCCAGGATGCCGCCGCGGCCCTGCCCGCGCGCCTGCTGGCCCCGCGGCCCGGCGAACGCATCGCAGACCTGTGCGCGGCGCCCGGCGGCAAGACGCTGCAGCTGGCGGCGGCCGGTGCCCATGTCACCGCCGTGGACATCAGCGAACAGCGCCTGCGCCGCGTGACCGAGAACCTGGCCCGCTGCGGGCTGACCGCCGATCTGGTCGCGGCCGACGTGCTGGACTGGCGCCCCGACGTGGCACCCGACGCGATCCTGCTGGACGCGCCCTGCAGCGCCACGGGCACCATCCGCCGCCATCCCGACCTGCCCTTCATCCGCGACGGCCACGGCATCGCCGAGCTGATCGAGCTGCAGGCGACCCTGCTGGATCACGCGCTGTCGGTGCTGCGGCCCGGTGGGCGGCTGGTCTATGCCACCTGTTCGCTGATCCCCGACGAGGGCGAGGTCCAGATCGACGAGGTGCTGGTCCGCCATCCCGGCCTGATCGTGGAACGCCCGGATCTGGCGCGGATCGACCTGCCCGGCATCGACCCCGCCTGGATCACCGAGGAGGGCGGCCTGCGCCTGCGCCCGGATTACTGGGCCGACCGGGGCGGGATGGACGGGTTCTACATGGCATGCCTGCGCAAGCCCGGCTGAACGGAACCGTCGGGCCGCCTTGCGCCTTCCTTCCGCGAATGCGGATGAAAGGATGACCAGATGAGGCTGACCACTGTCGCGATGGGACTGAAACTGGCGCAGGCCGTCCTGCGCACGCGCGGCGCCAGCACGGCGGCCAAGGGTGCGGGCGGCCTTGCCTCGGGGATCGGCACGGCCGTGATGGTCGTGGCGGCGGTGCAGCTGGCGCAGCAGCTGTTCTCGTCCCGCAAGCGCTGAGGCGCTGGACCTTCGGCGGGGGTTTCGGTAACTGGGCGTCACCCAGAGACACGAGGCCCCCATGTCCGACCCCGTCGCCATCCGACGCGCGCTTCTCTCCGTTTCCGACAAGACCGGCCTGATCGATTTCGCCCGCGCCCTGGATGCGCGCGGCGTCCAGATCCTGTCCACCGGCGGCAGCGCCAAGGCCCTGCGCGACGCGGGCCTGTCCGTGACCGACGTGGCAGACGTGACGGGTTTCCCGGAGATGATGGACGGCCGCGTCAAGACGCTGCACCCGGCGGTGCATGGCGGCCTGTTGGCGCTGCGCGACAACGCGGACCACGTGGCGGCGATGGAGGAGCATGGCATCGGCGCGATCGACCTGCTGGTCGTGAACCTCTATCCGTTCGAGGAGACCGTCGCCAAGGGCGCGGCCCATGACGACTGCATCGAGAACATCGACATTGGCGGCCCGGCAATGATCCGCGCCGCGGCCAAGAACCACGGCTTTGTCACCGTTGTCGTGGACGTTCAGGATTACGACGCAGTCCTGGCCGAACTGGACACGAATGGCGGGACCACCCTGCCCTTCCGGCAGCGGATGGCGCAGACGGCCTATGCCCGCACCGCGGCCTATGATGCCGCCGTCAGCACTTGGATGGCCGACGCCATCGGTGAGGCGACGCCCCGCCGCCGCGCTTTTGCCGGCACGCTGGCGCAGGGGTTGCGCTATGGCGAGAACCCGCACCAGCAGGCGGCCTTCTATGTCACGGGCGATGCTCGCCCCGGCGTTGCCACCGCCAAACAGCATCAGGGCAAGGAGCTGTCCTACAACAACATCAACGACACCGATGCCGCCTTTGAGCTGGTGTCCGAGTTCGACCCGGCGGAGGGCCCCGCCTGCGCGATCATCAAGCACGCCAATCCCTGCGGCGTGGCCCAGGGCGCGACCGCGCTGGAGGCCTATAAGCGGGCGTTTGATTGTGACCGCACCTCCGCCTTCGGCGGCATCATCGCGCTGAACCAGCCGCTGGACGGGGCCACCGCGGAAGAGATCGTCAAGATCTTCACCGAGGTCGTCATCGCCCCCGATGCCGACGCCGACGCGCGCCGCATCTTTGCCGCCAAGAAGAACCTGCGCCTGCTGACCACGGGCGGTCTGCCCGATCCGCGGGCGGGCGGGCTGACCTTCCGGCAGGTGTCGGGCGGCATGCTGATCCAGGGTCGCGACAACGGCCATGTGGCCCGCGCCGACCTGCGCATCGTGTCCGACCGCCAGCCGTCGGAACAGGAACTGGCCGACCTGATGTTCGCCTGGACAGTCGCCAAGCACGTGAAATCCAACGCCATCGTCTATGCCAAGGACCTGGCCACCGTCGGCATCGGCGCGGGCCAGATGAGCCGCGTGGACAGCACCCGCATCGGGCGGCGCAAGTCCGAGGACATGGCCCAGGTCCTGGGCCTGTCGGAACCGCTGACCAATGGCGCGGCGGTGGCGTCCGACGCGTTCTTCCCCTTTGCCGACGGCATCGAGGCCCTGGCCGAGGCCGGCGCCCGCGCGGTCATCCAGCCCGGCGGGTCGATGCGCGACGACGAGGTGATCGCGGCGGCCAACCGCCTTGGGCTGGCGATGGTCCTGACCGGCCAGCGTCACTTCCGCCACTGATGGCCGCGCCCGCGAAACCCGCAGCCCGCAAGGCGCGCCCGGCACCCCAGCCCGCGCGCAGCGACATGCGGCCGGTGATCTGGGTCGCGCTGGCGATCTTTCTGGCCGACCAGGCGCTGAAATACGTCGTCGTCCACATGCTGGACCTGGACCGCGTGCGGTCGATCGACGTGTTCCCCCCTTGGCTGAACCTGCGCATGGCCTGGAACCAGGGCGTGAACTTTGGCCTGATGGCGTCGGATACGGACATCATGCGCTGGGTGCTGATCGGGGTGGCGCTGGTCATCTGCACCTGGGTATGGATCTGGGTCTGGCGCGCGGGCCTGGGGCGGTTCGCCCGCATTTCGGCCGGGCTGCTGATCGGCGGCGCGCTGGGCAACGTGGTGGACCGCGTTCTTTATGGTGCGGTAGCCGATTTCCTGAACATGTCGCTGCCGGGCTGGCAGAACCCCTACAGCTTCAACGTGGCCGACATCTCGATCTTTGCGGGCGCGTTGGGGCTGGTGCTGATGCCGCAGCCCAAGACGACCGAAACCCCCGCCCCGGCAAAGCCCCGCACACAGCGCACGGCCCCCAAGCCGCCTGCGCGTCCGGCACCCAAGGTGCCTTCGCCGCCGCCCGCCGGTCCGCGCCAGCCCGACCTGTTCGCGCCCGCCGACCAACAGGGTCGTGACGGCGACGGAAAACCGGGCTAGAACGGCGCAACGGATCAAAGGGGGCAGGACATGCGGACAAGCGCGCTGGTGATCGGATTAGCGGCCGCGATGGGGCTTTCCGCCTGTGGCGGCGGGACGCTGAACAATATCGGCGCGGGCCAGGTGGGGCCGGATGAATTCGCGATCCTGCCCACGCGGTCGCTGTCGATGCCGCCCGATCTGGCGGTGCTGCCCGCACCCACGCCGGGCGGCGCGAACATCACTGATCCGAACCCCCGCGGCGACGCGGTCGCCGCCCTGGGCGGCAACCCGGAACGGCTGGCGAACCAGGGCATCGGGGCCGCGGACCAGGCGCTGGTCGCGCAGGCCGCCCGCGCGGGCACCGACCCGCAGATCCGCGAACGCCTGGCACAATCGGACGCCGAATGGCGGGCCCGCAACGGCCGCCGCCCGCTGGAGCGCATCATGGGCACGCCGGTCTATCAGCGCGCCTATGCGCCGATGGCGCTGGACCCGGTCAGCGAACAGCGGCGCTGGCAGCGCGCCGGGGCCATCACCTCGACCGCGCCGGCGCACGCGGCAGAGTGAGCACCGCCGTCTTCGACCCGACCGACCCCGGTTTCGGGGCCGATCCCTGGCCCGCCTATGCGGCGCTCAGGGCGCAGCCGGGCCTGCCCCTCTGGCCGGGCTTCGGTGGCCATCTGGCATCGCGCATGGCGGATGTGCGCGCCATCGCGCTGGACCGGCGCATGGTGCGCGCGCCCGCGGCCTTTGCCCCGCCCGAACAGGTGCGCGCGATGCAGGTCGCGGGCAACTTCCACGACATGCCGTTCCACGAACGCTTCGTGCAGACCTCGATGCTGGACACGGACGGGCCGGATCACGACCGGCTGCGCCGCGCGGTGTTCCCGTTCTTTACCCGGACCCGGCTGGAGGGGATGCGCGGCTTCGTCACGGCCTGGGTCGATGCCGCGCTGGACCGCCTGGTCCCGCAGGGGCGGATCGATTTCATCGCCGATCTGGCGGCGCACCTGCCTGGACAGGTGATCGGCCACCTGATCGGCACGGACCCGGCGCTGGCCCCGCAGATGACCGAATGGTCCGATCACGTGGTCAGCTACTTCGACATCGACCGGACGCCCGCCAAGAAGGCTCGCGCCGAGGAGGCCACGCGCCTGTTCGCGGCGCTGCTGGAGGACCTGCACGCCGAACGCGCCGCCCGCCCGCGCGACGACCTGATGTCCGCGATGATCGAGGCCGAGCGCGCGGGCCTGATGACCCATGACGAGCTGATCGCCACGATCATGCAGATCCTGCATGCGGGGCATGGATCGACCATCGACGTGCTGGGGTCGGGGATGGTGGCGCTGCTGGATCACCCGGACCAGGCGGCCCTGCTGCGCGCGCAGCCGGACCTGATGCCGCAGGCCGTGCAGGAGATGTTCCGCTTTGCCGCGCCGCTGCCGTTCTTTCACCGCTATGCGTCGGAGGATCTGACGATCTGCGGGCGGGACTGGCCCAAAGGCACGCTGTTCGGGCTGCTTTACGCGTCGGCCAACCGCGACCCCGAGGCCTTTGCCGATGCCGACCGCTTTGACGTCACCCGCCGTCCGAACGTGCACCTGGCCTTTGGCGCAGGCGTGCATGTCTGTCTGGGCAACAATCTGGCGCGACTAAACATGGAGACGCTGTTCACGGCCCTGCTGGCCCGCGCGCCGGGGATGGCGGCGGATGGGCCGGTGCGGTGGAAACAGGGGCTGCAGGCGCATGGACCGCTGTCCTTGCCGGTGCGTCTGACCGCCTGACCGGCGCGCGGGTCGGAACGGGTCGCCCGGTCCGCCCCCATCGAGGGGGCCGTCCGGGCGCGCGGCTGGCGCCGCGACCCCTGCCGCCGGCGCTGCACATTCGCGCGAGCGTGGCTTGCGCGGCCTGCCCCTGAAGTCCAAGTTGCCCTTCAGCAAGAGGAGGTTGCTCCATCCATGCGTCACCCCGCATCCCGTTCCGCCCTGGCAGTGGCCCTGGCGCTTGGCACGTCGCTGACCGGCCTGCCCGCCCTGGCGCAGGACGCCGCCGCCCCGATGCCCGACGGCGTCACCCATTTCACCCTTCCCAACGGCCTGGAGACGGTGGTCATCCAGGACGAGCGTGCGCCCGTCGTGGTGCAGATGGTCTGGTACAAGATCGGCGCGGCGGACGAGGTGCCGGGCAAGTCCGGCATCGCGCACTATCTGGAACACCTGATGTTCAAGGGCACCGATACGCTGGAGCCTGGAGAGCTGTCCAAGACAGTGACCGCGAACGGCGGCAGCGACAACGCCTTCACATCGTGGGATTTCACGGCCTATTTCCAGCGCATCGCCAGCGACCGCCTGCCCCTGGTGATGGGGATGGAGGCCGACCGCATGGCCAACCTGAACATCCGCGATGAGGACTGGCAGGCCGAACGCCAGGTCGTGCTGGAGGAGCGCGCGCAGCGGGTCGACAGCGACCCCGCCGCCCTGTTCGCCGAGGAGCTGAACGCGGTCGTCTATGACAACCACCCCTATGGCCGGCCGATCATCGGCTGGCGCGACGAGATCGAGGCGCTGACCCGCGACGACGCGGTCGCCTGGTACGACACGCATTATTCGCCGAACGAGGCCGTGCTGGTCATCGCCGGCGACGTCACCCCAGAGGAGGCGCGTGCCTTGGCCGAGGAGCATTACGGTGCCATCCCCGCCAAGGGCGAGGCCGAACCGCGCATCCGCCCGCAAGAGCCGCCCAAGCGGACCGCGCGGCGGCTGGAGATGTCGGACCCGCGCGTCGCGCAGCCCCGGATGATCCGCACCGTGCTGGCCGCGGAGCGCGATCCGGGCGCGCAGGAGGATGCGGCGGCGCTGACCGTGCTGGCGGCGCTGCTGGGCGGGTCGTCGCAGACCTCGTATCTGGCGCAGCAGCTGACGCTGCCGGGAACGGCGCTGTGGGCGGGGGCCAGCTATGACGGGCTGTCGCTGGACCGGACCGAATTCATGCTGTCGCTGGTTCCGGCCGAGGGCACCCCGCCCGAGGAGGCCGAAGCGGCATTGGACGAGGCGCTGGCGCAGTTTCTGGCCGAGGGTCCGGACGAGGCCGACCTGGAGCGCGTCAAGACCCGCATCCGGGCCGAGGAGATCTACTCGCGCGATTCGGCGCATGGCCGGGCCTATGACTATGGCCAGGGGCTGTCGACCAGCCTGACCGTGCAGGACGTGAACGACTGGCCCGACATCCTGGACGCGGTCACCGCCGAGGACGTGATGGCCGCCGCCCGCGACGTGCTGCAGGCGCCCGCCGTGACCGGCTGGCTGCTGCCCGCCCCCGCGGAGGCGGCGGCCGCCGCGACCCAGGAACCGGCCCCGGCCACCCCCGACGAACAGACCGAGGTGCAAGGATGATCCGTGCCGCAATCGCCACCGTTCTTGCCCTGCTGGCCGTGCCGGCGCAGGCGATCGAGATCCAGGACGTCACCTCTCCGGGCGGGATCAAGGCCTGGCTGGTCCAGGACGACAGCATCCCCTTTGTGGCGCTGGACATCCAGTTCCGGGGCGGCGCCAGCATGGACGCCGAGGGCAAGCGCGGCGCGGTCAACATGATGACCGCGTTGCTGGAGGAGGGCGCCGGGTCGAACAGCGCCACGCAGTTCGCCCAGGCGGTCGAGGATCTGGGCGCGCGGCTGTCCTTTTCGGCCAGCGACGACACGGTGTCCGTGGGCTTCCAGTCCCTGACCGAGAACCGCGACGCCGCCGCCGACCTGCTGGCGCAGGCGCTGGCGCAGCCGCGGTTCGACGACGATGCGCTGACCCGCGTGCGCGGCCAGGTGCAGGCGGTGATCCGGTCCGAGGCGACCGATCCGAACAGCATCGCCGCCAAGGAGATGGCGGCGCAGGCCTGGGGCGCGCATCCCTATGCGACCTCGATCAACGGGACGGCGGACAGCGTCGCGGCCCTGACCAGGCAGGACCTGGTGGCGGCCAAGAACCGCGTGCTGGCGCGCGACCGGGTGGTCGTGGGCGCGGCGGGCGACATCTCGGCCGAGGAGCTGGGGCTGCTGCTGGACCGCATCCTGGGCGGGTTGCCGGAACAGGCGACCGCCCCCCTGCCCGAGCAGGCGGAGCTGCAGGTGACCGGCGGCACGACGGTCATCGACTGGGACAGCCCGCAGACCGTGGTGGCCTTTGCCGGGCCGGGCATCCCGATCGACGACCCCGATTATTTCGCGGCTTTCGTCGCCAACCACATCCTGGGCGGCGGGGGCTTCAGTTCCCGCCTGATGGAGGAGATCCGCGAGAAGCGCGGGCTGACCTATGGCGTGGGAACGGCGCTGGCCACGGGGCTGTACGGCCAGACCTGGCAGGGCGGCATGTCGGGATCGAACGCCACCACGGCCGAGGCGGTGGAGCTGATCCGCGCCGAATGGGCCCGCATGGCCGAGGGTGTGACGGAC
Source organism: Paracoccus sp. S4493 (assembly GCF_000967735.1). Lineage (NCBI taxonomy): Bacteria > Pseudomonadati > Pseudomonadota > Alphaproteobacteria > Rhodobacterales > Paracoccaceae > Paracoccus > Paracoccus sp. S4493. Next base: position 8,257 of record NZ_JXYF01000048.1, on the reverse strand, counting down.
CAGGAACTGACCGATGCCAAGACCTATCTGACCGGGGAATATCCCCTGCGGTTCGACGGGAACGGACGCATCGCATCGATCCTGGCAGGCATGCAGCTGATCGGATTCCCGATCGACTATATCGATACCCGCAATGCCAAGGTCGAGGCGGTGACGTCCGAGGACGTGTCCCGCGTGGCGCAGCGCCTGCTGGACCCCGAACGGCTGCGCTTCGTGCTGGTCGGCCGCCCCGAGGGGATCGAATCGGACCCTGTCACCAACTGAACCGACAACAGCGGTGGCGCCGCGCCTCAAGGGGCGCGGCGCGGTCGTTCCGGGGGGCTGATGTCCCGCGAATCTCTGGCAGCCGCGGGGCAGTCCTGCTAGATTTGGGGCGATGAACAGCCATGCCCCCAAGATACGCCCCGACGGCCGCCCCGTGATCCGCCAGCTGGACGAGGCCACCGCCAACCGCATCGCGGCGGGCGAGGTGGTCGAGCGCCCGGCCTCGGCGGTCAAGGAACTGGTCGAGAACGCGCTGGACGCCGGCGCCACCCGGATCGAGATCGCCATCCAGGATGGCGGCAAGCGGCTGATCCGCGTCACCGACGACGGCTGCGGCATGGTGCCGGACGACCTGCCGCTGGCCCTGTCGCGCCATGCCACAAGCAAGATCGACGGGACCGACCTGCTGGCCATCACCAGCTTCGGCTTTCGCGGCGAGGCGCTGCCGTCGCTGGGCGCGGTCGGGCGGCTGACCATCACCTCGCGCACGCGGGGGGGCGAGGGGGCGTCCATCGCGGTCACCGGAGGGCGGCTGGACCCGCTGCGCCCGGCGGCCGCCAATTGCGGCACCGTGGTCGAGCTGCGCGACCTGTTCTTTGCCACGCCCGCGCGGCTGAAGTTCCTGCGCACCGACCGGGCCGAGACGCAGGCGGTGGCCGACACGGTGCGCCGCCTGGCGATGGCCGAACCCTATGTGGGCTTTTCGCTGACCGCCGACGGGCGCGAGATCTTTCGCGCCGATGCCGAGCAGGGAGAGCTGTTCGGGGCGCTGACCACGCGGCTGACCCGGCTGATGGGGACGGATTTCATCGACAACGCCCTGCCCATGGATGCCGAACGCGACGGGATCACCCTGACGGGCTATGCCGCCCTGCCGACCTATTCGCGCGGGGCGGCGGTGGCGCAGCATCTGTACGTGAACGGGCGGCCGGTGCGGGACAAGCTGCTGACCGGGGCGCTCAGGGCGGGCTACATGGACGTGCTGGCGGCGGGCCGGCATCCGGCGGCGGTGCTGTTTCTGGAATGCGATCCGCAGATGGTGGACGTGAACGTCCACCCGGCCAAGGCCGAGGTGCGGTTCCGCGACCCGCAATCGGCCCGCGGGCTGGTCGTGGGCAGCCTGCGCCACGCGATGGCGGGGGCCGGGCACCGCGCCTCCAGCACGGTAGGCGACGCGACGCTGCAGGCGGTGCAGGTCGAACCGGGGCCCGAACCTGTGGCCGAAAACCGGTCAGACCCGCGGCCCGCATGGCAGGCCGACAGGCCGTCGGCGGCGGCCGTGCGGGCGGCGCTGGACCTGCAGATGCCGGGCTTTGCCGAGACGCCGTCGGCGCGGTTCGACCCGGTCGTGGCCTACGCGCCGATGGAGGACGCGCCCCTGGGGGCCGCGCGCGCGCAGATCCACGAGAACTACATCATCGCGCAGACGCCCGACGGGCTGGTGATCGTCGATCAGCATGCCGCCCATGAACGGCTGGTCTATGAGCGGCTGAAGGCGCAGGCGCAGGCCGCGGGCATCCCGGCCCAGGCCCTGCTGATCCCCGAGATCGTCGAGCTGTCCCCAGCCGATGCCGATCGCATCCTGTCCATCGCCGCCGATCTGGCCGCGCTTGGTTTGGTGGTCGAGCCGTTCGGCCCGGGCGCGGTCGCGCTGCGCGAGGTGCCAGCAATGCTGGCGCGGCTAGACGGGCGCGCGCTGATCCGCGACATCCTGGACGATCTGGCCGATCAGGGCGCGTCGGACCGGCTGCAGGCGCGCATTGATGCGGTGCTGTCGTCGATGGCCTGCCACGGATCGGTCCGGTCCGGCCGCCGGATGGGCGCGGACGAGATGAACGCCCTGCTGCGCGAGATGGAACGGACGCCAAAATCGGGCCAGTGCAATCACGGCCGCCCGACCTGGGTCAAGCTGCAGCTGTCGGACATCGAACGCCTGTTCGGTCGCAGGGATTGACGCAGGGCGCGCGCGGATCGATCTTGTGCCCAGCCAGGAGGTGCCGCGATGCTGCAGATTGCCGTCGACAAGATCGCCCATGTGATCATCCGCGCCCGCGATTACGAAAGCGGCGTGAATCCCTGGGCCCATCAGGGCGGCGGACGCCAGCATGGCACCCGGTCCGAACTGCACGATTTCATCGCGGGCCTGAACGAGGATGAGCAGGCCAGCCTGGTCGCGGTGATGTGGATCGGGCGCGACAGCTTTGAGCCGTCCGAACTGGAGGAGGCGATCCGCACCGCCCGGATCGAGCGGACCGTCCCGACCGAGGATTACCTGATGGGCGAACCCCGACTGGCCGACCTGCTGGAGGCCGGGCTGGAGGGGCTGGGCATCTCTCCCGGTGACATCGAGGACGACCTGCAGCGTCCGGTATGACAAAGGGCGGCCCCGCAGGACCGCCCCAGAACCGATCGTGGCTGGATCACCCTTCCGGGGTCAGGCGGACCAGACGGCCGTTCTCCTCGTCGGTGATGACGACCAAGGCGCCGTCCTGGGCGACCTCGACCTCGCGGACGCGGCCGATGCCCTGGGCCAGGCGCGCCTCTCCGGTCACGGTGGTGCCGTCCAGTTCCAGCCGGATGATGTCGCCGGACCGCAACCCGCCGATCAGCGCGTCGCCCTGCCAGTCGGGGAACATGTCGCCATCATAGAAGGCCATGCCGCTGATCGCAGGCGACGGATCCCAGTAATAGACCGGCTGTTCGGTACCCTCGACTTGGGTCGCGCCCATCTGGGCCCCGCTATAGTCGGTGCCGTAGGTGGCCAGGGGCCACCCATAGTTCAGGCCGCCCTCGACGGCGTTCAGCTCGTCACCGCCCTTGGGGCCGTGCTTGTTCATCCACAGCTGGCCGTCGGGGCCCATCGCGGCGCCCTGGATGTTGCGATGGCCGATGGACCAGATCTCGGGCAGCGCGCCCTCGATTCCCGCCCCGGCCGGGGTGCCGTCGGTGGCGTTGATGCGGATGATCTTGCCCAATGTCGCCTGCGGGTCCTGGGCGTATTGGCGGGGTTCGGGGTCGCTGCGTTCGCCCAGGCCGACAAAGATGTGGCCTTCGCCGTCATGCACGATCCGTGCGCCGAAATGCTTGGTCGAGGCCCATGCCGGCTGCTGCTGCCAGATGCGCTGGACATCGTCCATCGTGGTGCCGTCCTCGGACAGGATACCGGTCGCGACGGCGGTGGCGTTCGTGCCGTCGCCGCGGGGTTCGGCATAGGTCCACCAGACGCGGCGGGTGTCCGCGAAATCGTCCGCCACGGACACGTCGTGCAGCCCACCCTGGTCACGGGCATCGACCTCGGGCAGGCCCTGAATGGGTTCGGACAGGGTACCGTCGGTGGTATAGATGCGCATCCGGCCGGGGCGTTCGGTGATCAGCCAGTTCCCGTCGGGCAGCTCCTGCAGGCCCCAGGGATGCTCCAGCCCCTCGACCAGGACCTGCTGCTGCAGTCCGGTGCTGTCCAGCATGGGCGCGCGGGTCTGGCCTTCGAAGGCGGGCTTTTGGTCATAGGCGGCCCCGTTGGGGGCGGCATCGTTGAAACCCTGCGCCGCGGCCATCGAGGCCAGGAATCCTGTGGCGGCAAGGGTGGTCAGGCTTGTCGTCGTACGGCGCGTCATGGGGTCCTCCGATCCGGTGAATACCCTGCCCAATTCGTGACACGGCCCGGCGTTCCCCCCTGCGGCAACACGTCCCTGTCAGGCGGCCGTGACGGCGCCCATGTCAGCGCGCGTCAGCGCGCGTCGCGATGGTCGCGAAACAACGCACCCGCCCGGCCCCAGGCGCCCGCGTCAAGGTCGTCCAGCCCCTGCAGCACGGGCAGCAGCTGGGCCGCGTAATCCTCGCTGCTTTCGCGCGGCAGCATCGAGGGCAGGTTGTCGATCGCCATCACGTCCAGCACCGGCGCATCCGCCACCCGCAGGACCGGCGCGTCCCAGGTGGTGGTGCGGTCATAGACCTTGATCGGGGAAAAATCGCTGGTCGGGTCGCAGGCCACGTCGCCGATGACGCTCAGCGCACGGCCCGGCGCCACGGCATCGGCGGGCACGAAGACCGGGGCGCCGGGATGGGCCAGGATCGCGTTGACGAAGATATCGTGCATCAGCACCTCGGGGAAGGGGCCGCCATGGGCGGTCTCGGCCATGTCCCACCCGGTCACGGTGACGCCCATCGCGGTCAGCAGGTCGGCCGCGCCGCTGCCCACGCGGCCCTTGGCGCCGATGACGATGGCCCGCGGACGCGGGCGGCCGGTGGCGTCCAGCCGCGCCCGCAGGTCGTCCAGCAGGCAGTGCCGGTCGGGATAGGCGGCCACCGGGCCGCAGATGCCGCCCGACTGCTGCGCGGCCCAGGCCATCAGCGACACCGCCGCCCCCGCATAGCCCGCCCAGTACCCGAAGGCCGCCAGCCTGCGCCCCGTGTCGTCGGTCAGATATTCCAGGTCATAAAGCGCCCCGCCCCCGGCCCGGAACCGGTCCAGCAGCACCCGACCCGCGGGCTGGCCCTTGAAGGCGTGGCCGAACATCACGTGGCGATGGCGCAGGGGGGTGCCGTCCTCGGGCAGCTCCTTGAGGCCGAAGACGATTGCGTCGTCGGGCGCGGTGGGCCAGCTGCCCTCGAGGGCGATGGTCGCGCCGGCCTTGGCATAGGCTTCGGTCGGGATGATGCGGCGGGGGCTGTCCTCGACCGTGACGCGCATGCCCTGCCCGATCAGCGCGGCGACCCCGTCCGGGGTGATGCCCACGCGATCCTCGTTCGGGCGGCTTTCCGCCCTGACCCACAGATGTGTCATCCCGATCCCCTGCCATGGCTTGCGCCCCAAGCTGTAGGTCACGCGGCAATGCGCCGCAAGCGCGGGCCGGAACCCCCGGCACGCTGCCGGGGTTGGCCTTTCTTTCCCCCATTCCGCAGGAGAAAGCATGCACCTGACCCGTCGCACCGGACTGAAACTGGCCGCAGCCCTGATGGGCACTGCCGTCCTGCCCGCCCTGGTCCTGCCCCGCACCGCCCGCGCGCAGGACGCCGGCTTTCGTCATGCGGTCGAGGGTGGAGAGGTCGTGATCCACCCCGTCGATCACGCCAGCATGGTCCTGGAGACGCCCGCGGGGGTGATCTATGTCGATCCGGTCGGCGGGGCCGAGGCCTATGCCGACCTGCCTGCGCCCGACCTGATCCTGATCACCCATGAACACGGCGACCATTACGACCAGCCGACGCTGGACGCCCTGCCCGAGGTGCCGATGATCGCCAACCCCGCCGTGGCCGGGATGCTGCCTGCCGCCATGGCCGAACGCACGACGACGATGGCCAATGGCGACAGCGGAGAGGCCCTGGGACTGCCGATCGAGGCCATCCCCGCCTACAACATCACCGAGGACCGGCTGCAGAACCATCCGCAGGGCCGCGACAACGGCTATATCCTGACCATCGGGGGCCAGCGCTTCCTGATCGCCGGCGATACCGAGGATACGCCCGAACTGCGTGCCCTGACCGACATCCATGTGGCGTTCCTGCCGATGAACCTGCCCTATACGATGTCGGTGGATCAGGCGGCGGCGGCAGTCACCGCCTTTGCCCCCGACGTGGTCTATCCGTATCACCACCGGGGCAGCGACCTGGACGCGTTCGCAGACTTGGTGGCCGAGGGCGGGTCGAGTACGCAGGTCGTCGTGGCGCCGTGGTACGCCGAAGCGGACGCCTAGAACGGCACCTTGGCCGAAAACCCGGTCTGCACCCCGGTGTCGGGGTGGCGGAACCGCAGGCTTTCGGCATGCAGCATCAGGCGGGGATGGGCGGCGGCCGTCCCCGTCGCATAAAGCGGATCGCCCAGAATCGGGTGGCCCAGGGACGCCATGTGCACCCGCAGCTGGTGGCTGCGCCCTGTGACGGGCATGAGGCGCAACCGTGTTTCCGCATCGGTCGCGCGGACGACGCGCCAGTCGGTCTGAGCAGGCCGACCCTCGACATGGTCGACCTTCTGGCGGGGCCGGTTCGGCCAGTCCACGATCAGCGGCAGGTCGACCCGACCGGTTTCCGGCTGCAGGCGGCCCGAGAGCCGCGCGACATAGACCTTCTTGGTCAGCCGATCCTCGAACTGCTTGGACAGGTCGCGCTGCGCCTGCGGGGTCAGGGCAAAGACCATCACCCCCGACGTGTCCAGGTCCAGCCGATGCACCAGCAGCACGGTCGGAAACGCCTCGCGCAGGCGGGCGATCAGGCAGTCGGCCCGATCCCCTCCGCGCCCCGGCACCGACAGCAACCCCGCCTGCTTGTCCACCACCAGCACGTGGTCGTCGGCATGCAGGACCACCGGGATGTCCGGCGGCGGGGCATAGACAAATTCGGTCATTTCCAGACGAGGCGCAGCGCCAGCCCCGCGAACATGACGGCGGCGATCTTGTTGACCATCCCCAGCCGCTTGCCGATCACCCCGCCTGCGATCCCGCCGACGATGCCGTATCCCATGGTCACCAGCGTCCCCGTGGATGCGAAGATCAGCCCCAGGCCCAGGATCTGCTGCCAGACCGGGCCCCAGGCGGGGTTGGTGAACTGCGGCAGGAAGGCCAGCAGGAACAGGACCGGCTTGGGGTTCAGCGCGTTGGACAGGAACCCGCGGCGAATGATGTTCCAGACCCTGACGCTGCCCCGGGCCGACGGGTCGATGTCCCCCGACCGCCAGCTTTTCCACGCCAGCCACAGCAGATAGGCCGCGCCCGCGTATTTGATGGCGCGCAGCGCCTCGGGATGGGCGGCGACGATCGCGCCCAGGCCCACGGTCGCCAGCGCCACGTGCATCAGCACGCCCAGGCCCACGCCGAACCCGGCCCAGGCCCCGGCGCGCGGCCCGCCCTGGATGCCGCAGGCGCTGGCGAAGAACACGTCCTGACCGGGCGCAAAGTTCAGGACCAGCCCGCCCGCGATGAACGCGGTCAGCTGTCCCACAGGAATGTTCGCCAAGGTGTCCCAGATCATCCTGCTGCCATCCCCATCGTGATCACAGATGCCCGAAGGCGTCCGCCAGAATCGCCGTCAACGCATCCGCGTCGGCCTGACCAAAGGCATCCGGGCGGTCGCTGTCGATGTCCAGCACCCCGATCAGCCGCCCGCCCGCGCCCAGGACAGGCAGCACGATCTCGGATCGGGTGCTGCTGGAACAGGCGATGTGGCCCGGGAAGGCCTCGACATCGGGCACGATCTGAACCGTTCGCGTGCGCGCCGCCGCCCCGCAGACCCCGCGCGAGAACGGGATGACCAGGCAGCCGTGCCCGCCCTGATAGGGCCCGATCTTCAGCAGCTCGGGGCCCACCACGCGATAGAAGCCGGTCCAGTCGAACCGGTCGTCGGAATGATGCAGTTCGCAGGCGACGGTCGCCATCAGCGCGACCTCGTCGGTCTCGCCCGCACACAGGGCCCGGATGCGGGCCGACAGATCGTCATAATCGCTCATCCGCATATCCTTACGCGGGGCCGTCGGGACAGGAAAGCCCGCCCATTCACCGCCGCGACGATTGCGGCGGGGACGCGGACCATTGCCCCGGCAACCGCTTGGCGGCACTGTCGCGCCATGACGCTGCGCACCCGCATCCTGACGCTGATCCTGATCGTCCAACTGGGCCTGATCGCGCTGCTGGCCCTGGGCAGCCTGGACCGGCTGCGCCGCGACATCGCCACCGAAACGCGCATGGGCGCCGAGACGGCGCGCAACCTGGTGCTGGCCACGATTGGCACGATGCAGGGGGCCGTGCCGCCCGACCGCATCATGGCGCGGCTGCCCGAACGGCTGACCGAACCCCGCCACGCCCGCATCGGCATCCTGAACGCGCTGGACGGGACGCTGCGCCAGCCCGCGGGTCCGCCCGACCCGGCGCTGCGCGCGCCCGGCTGGTTCGCGGCCCTGGTCGCCCCCGACCCGCAGGAGACCCGCCTGCCGGTGGTGATCGACGGCCGCCCGCGCGGCTACGTGCTGATCACCGGCGACCCGGCCGAGGAGATCGCCCGCGCC